>JACVSB010000236.1 GCA_014534155.1 Thermoleophilia bacterium | reverse complement strand
CGGCCCGCTACCGCCCCGTGCGCGTCGCGCATGACCGCCTCCGTGAGCGAGAGCCACACCTCCTTGCCGCCGCGGACGATCGCGACCTCGCGCTCGCCGACCGGGTCGTCGCGCTCGCTCGCGAGCTCGCGCTGCAGCGCCTCGGCAACCCGCCGACCCATCGCCTCGGCGCCCGGGACGCCGGTGATCCGCTCGGCCATCGCGTTCCAGAGGACGATCCGCCCCTCGCGGTCGACGGCGACGATCCCGTCGGCGATGTTCGCGAGGATCGCCTCGCCGCGGTCTCTCTCCTCGGCGACGCGCTGGTAGAGCCAGGCATTCGAGAGCGCAGCGGAGGCCATCGCAGCCAGCGCGACGAGCGCCTGCAGCTCGTCTGGGCCCCACGCGCGCCCCGCGAGGGCGTAGACGCTGAGCACGCCGTGGAGCCGCCCGCCGTGCGCGGTCAACGGAACGGCCGCGGACGAGCGTGCCGCCTCGACGAGCAGTGGGTCGCCCCGCCCCGCCTGAGGGTGCACGCGCGCGTCCTCGACGGTGGCCGGCCTCCGCGACTGGGCGACCTTTCCGAGCAGGCCCGCGCCCGAGCTCGTCCGCGTCCCGACGAGCCCTCCCGTCCCCCGCCCCGTCGCCGCCCGCACCACGAGCTCGTCGCCCTCGAGAAGGCGCACCACAGCCGCGTCGGCGCCGAGGAGCGAGCCGGCCTCCTGCGCGACCTCCTCGACGACGAGCGGGGCGTCGAGGTTCGCGACGAGGCGGGCGCCGACGTCGGCCAGCCGCTGGGCGACGTCGCGTGCTCGACGCTCTCGCTCGAACATGTCGGCTCGCTCGAGGGCACCCCGGGCAGCGCGGCTGACGTGGCGTGCAAGCACGAGGTCGTCGTCCGAGAAGGACGTCTCGCCTCGGAAGAGGACGACCACGGTGGTGTTCGGCCGTCCGCTCCGGTGGATCGGCGCAGCGACGAGGGACGCGTACCCGTGCTCCGCGAGGAGCGCCCGCGTCTCGTCGTCGAACCGGTCGTCGTCCGGAAGGCGCGTCGACGCGATGATCCGCTCCTCGTCGGCGGCGGGTGCGAAGGGGGTGGAGGCCCGCCCGAGGCCCTCGCCGAGCCGCGCCTCGAGCGGCGCCGGGAGCTCGTAGGCGGCAGCCAGGTGCAGGTCACGGCCGACGGGCTCGAGGACGACCGACGACGTCCCGCCGAGCGACTCGGCGGCCGCCTCCGCGAGCGCGTCGAGCGTCTCCGGCAACGAGACCGGTGAGCCGAGAACCTCCGCGATCCGGTAGAAGCCCTGCTGGACCTGCGCCTGCCGCTCACGCTCCTCGAAGCTCTCGGCGTTGTGCGAGGCAAGCGAGGCGAAGCGTGCGAACGCCTCGAGAACCTCGAGCTGACCCTCGGCGAAGCGACCGCCCTCCAGCGAGCAGACGCCCAGCACGCCGCGCACTTCCTCGAGCCAGGTGATGGGCGCGACCATCACCTCCTCGAAGTGCGCGAAGTTCGTGCTGGGCGGCGGATCCTCGGTGCGCGCGAACTCCCGCTTGATCACCGGCCGGCGGCTCTCGATCGCGTCCGCGAACGTCCCCGCCGGCGCCAGCCGCCGTCCGACCTCGTCCTCCGGAAGACCGTAGACGGCGCGGCAGCGCAGGGCGCGCTGGCCCTGCTCGAAGATCCAGCAATCAGCGGCGTCGGCCGAGAAGAGGTGGACGACCTGGTCGACGAGCCGCTGCAGGACGGACTCGAAGCGGAGGTCGCTCGTGACGACGTGGGCGGCCTTGAGGAGCGCTCCCTCCCCTCCGACGCGCCACTCGTCCCGTTCGGCTCCGCCCGTGTGCACCGCGAGCCCCAGCGCGCCGGCCAGCGCCTCCACGAGCGGAATGTCCCGCTCCGTCCACGGGAGCGTTCCCGCGCGCTGAAGCGCCAGCACGCCGAGGGCGCGGCCGAAGGCGCCGACGGGCGTCGCAAGCAGAGCATCGGCCCGGTCTTCCGCCTCGGCCCCAGCCGCGGAGACGGTCCGGCGCTCCCGCTCTGCGAGGTCGCAGAGCGCGTCGAGGTCCTCGCCCGCCTCGCCGATCTCCTCGAGCCCCTCGCGCCGCCACTGGGAGGCGAGGCGAGCGCCGCCGTCCGGCTCGCGGAGGCGAGCGAGAATCCGGTTGGCGTGGAGCGCGGCTCCCGCGTGCGCAAGAGCCGTCTGGAGTAGCGCGGTCGAGTTCGGCGAGGAGCGTGCGCTTCGGGCGATGTCGGTGAGAAGGCGCTCGCGCGCGCGCGCCTCGTGCAGGGGATCGGTCGCGTGCGCGCGCTCGAGCGCGGGCGCGGCCTCGTCGGCGAGGGCCTGGAGCAGCTGGAGCTCGGCGGCGCCGAAGAAGCGGTGCTCTCTCTGCGAGACGGCGACGAGCGCAGCGACGACGCGTCCGTCGGCGAGAGCGGGAACGAAGGCGGCGCTCTTCGCACCGACCTCCTCGGTGAGGGGCCCGCTCGCTCCGGACGCGGCCGTCACGTCGTAGACGGCGAAGGCCGCGCGCTCGCGCGCGATCGTGCCGATGCCGCTCGGCTCGTCCTCGAGGTCGACCTCGACCGTCCGCCACCAGCTCGAGTCGACGCCGAGCGACGCGAACCCCTCTGCCCGCCGATCCTCCTCGTCGACGAGCGCGAGCAACGTCGCGTCGATCCCGGCGAGGCGGCCGGCGGCGGCGAGGAGCAGCTCGGCCGCCTCCTCGGGACGGGTCGTCCCGGCGAGGGCCGCCGCGAGCGCCGAGACGGCGTCGCCCTCGTCGCGCGGCTCCGAAGGCGGCTTCGCCCCGCGCGCTCTGG
>JACVSB010000239.1 GCA_014534155.1 Thermoleophilia bacterium | reverse complement strand
CGAAGCGGAAGTCGCCGTTGCAGCTCGTGCACGGGTTGGGCGTCCGCCCCGTTGCGTAGCCCTCGACGAACGGCCGGACGACGGCTCGCCGGAAGTCGTCGCGAAGATCGAGGGTGAAGTGCGGAACGCCGAGCGTATGGCACGTCTCGCGCGCCGCGACGACGGCGGCGGGCGAGCAGCAGACGCGCTCGCTCGCGGAGCTTGCGGGGTCGGTCCAGAGTCGAAGCGTCACGCCGACGGCTTCCGCGCCCGCTTCGCGCACCCGCAGGAGCGCGACCGCGCTGTCGACGCCGCCGCTCATCGCGACCGCCACGCGCGCCGCGCTCGCGGGCGCCCACGCGGCCCCCGAGAGCGCGTCGTGCAGCGCGTCCGACGAGAGCCCGTCGGCCGGCACGGCGGCCGCGGCGAGGAGGGTGAGGCCGCGAACGCGGGCCGCGAGCGCGGCCGACCCGGGGCCTTCCCCGCGCGCGGCCACGATCCGCTCGCCCGCCACGGTGAGCTCGACCCACGCGAGGTCGCCGTCGGCGTAGGCGTGACCGACGGCTCTCATGGCTCCACGGTAGCGGGAAGAAGAATGCGTGCCCCACCCCGCCGACAGCCCCGCGCGTGAGGAACCTGGCGAACCAGGTGGGTGCCCTGCCGATCGGCGCCGTGCCTCACGGACGCGGGCTCCCTCTCAGTAGGTGTTGGTTCTACATTGCGCGCGAGGCCACGCACGCAGTCGAGCACGCGCCCGCAGTCTAGCGGCGCTGCGAGAAGCGCCAGCGGACGATCTGCACGCCGCGGACGTCGAGGTCGGCAGCGAGGGCGGGCGTCAGGGCGAAGGCCTCCCCGCGGCCGTACGGGCCCGTGTCGATGACGCGCGTCTCGGCCTCGTGCCCGGCATGCGCGACCACGATGCGGGCGCCGCAGGGGAGCACGGGGTGCGCGACACCCTTCGAGCGTCGCGTCAGACGGACGCCGCACGTGGTCGTTCGCCCGAAGAGACCGGGTCCGTAGACGACGACGCTCGCTTCGTACCAGCGCTCGGCCGCGCGCGGAGCAGCGGGAACCGGCGGGTCCGGCGCCACCGGCGCACCGACCTGCCCGAGCGCGAGGCTCGTGAGCACGGCGAGGAGCGCGACCCCCCCGAGCGCGACCTGCCGCTCGAGGAGCCTCGCGTTCACGCAGGTTCCAGCTCCTCGAGGAGGGTTCCGAACGACTCGCGCACGAGCCCGTCGAACTCCCGGGGCAGCGCTCCGCCGGCATCGGCGAACGGACGGAGGTGGAGGACGAGGTACGACCACTCGTCGGCGCGCGCCGGGGCACGGCGGGCCTCGGCGCGGACAAGACGCTCGAGCTCCCAGAGGTTCCACTGACGCGGCTCGCGCGAGCGTTCGCGAAGGGGGACGACGCGACCGCCGGGGGGCACCGTCGGCGGCGGCACCGGGCGCTCCGGAGGGGCGGGGCGAAGCGCACGGGCCGGCTCCTCCGCGCCAGGCGCGGGTTCCCGTGGCGCCTCCTCCGCGGGGCGGTCCTCTGCGCGCGGCGGCTCCTCCGAGGCCGGTACGGGCGCGCCGGGGGAGACCCCAGCCGGGCTCTCGGCCGCGCCGGACGCCGCGCGCTCGTCGCGCGGCGGTTCGGTTCCGCCCGCGGGCGCATCTCCTGTTTGCGTCTCGAGCGGGCGCCGCTCCACGGTCCGGCGCCCGAGCCACGCCGGCCGCTCGCCCTGCGAGGCGGCGCCGGCCGGACGGTCGGCCGGGAGCTCGGGTCGCGGAGGCTCCCCCGGGCCCTCGGCACGGGCCAAGAACGGGCGCGGGGGCTCGTCCGGCGTGAAGGGACGGCGAAACCACGGGCGGTGCTCGCGCGGCTCCTCCGTCCGTGCCGCCCGCCCCTCCTCGCCGTCCTCGGCGGCGGGCTCCGGGGGACGCTCCCGTTCACGCGACGCGTCGTCCACGGGCCGACCCGTGACCCGCTCGGGGGGAACGACCTCGCGCTCCCGTGGCGGCTCGTCCGCCCCGTGCGCGGCCGGTTCCGCCACCGTCGCCTCTTCCCCCTCTCCTCCACGTGCCTCCTGGTGCACCAGGCCGGGCAGGCGCGCGGCGACGGGCTCCGGGAGGGCGTCGGCTTCCCGCTCCCGCGGTTGCTCCTCGCGCGCTCCCGCCGCCGGACCGCCCGCTTCGCCGTCGCCGGAAGCGACGGCGCGGCCTCCCGGCGTCCGTGCCCGCAGCCCCCGCCATCCCTTCCCGGGCGCTTGCTCCGCCTCGCCCACCGGAGCGGGTGGCGACGGGCTCGCGCGGCGGCCGAGCGACGGCCACCGCGGCTCGGAGTCCCGCCAGGCCAGCCACTCGAAGAGCGAGGCGATCACCCACGCGAGCGCGACGCCGACGACGACGAACGGCGGGTCGACGTCGACGAGCCAGAGCCCGAGGGCAACCGCGAGGATGAACGCGGCGAGGACGACGAAGCGCAGGAGAGAGCCCCCCGGCATGAGGCGATGCTAGGCCGTGAGCGGCGAAGCCGCGAGCCCGAGCGGCGCGAAGCGCGCCGGGGCGCGACGGTTACCCGCTCGCGCGACCGTCGTCGGGACCACCGTCCGCCTCGTCGGGGGCGCCGGCGGCGGCGTCGCCAGGCGCCGTCGCCTCGCTGGGGGGTGCCGCAGTGCCTGCGCCCTCCCCGTCCGTGCGGGGGCGTTCACGCTCGTCCGACCTCGCCTCGCCGGTCCCGGCCGGGGGCGGGCGCCCGGTGCCGGCGGCAGGGTCGGGT
>JACVSB010000377.1 GCA_014534155.1 Thermoleophilia bacterium | reverse complement strand
GGGGGGCGCACCGCGACGACCGCGCCGGTGCGGGCGGGCAACGAGCGCCGAGGGGAGGCGTTCGCCGCCGCGCGCTTCCCCGCGTAAAGGCCATGTCAGGGGTCAGACCCCGGCCGTGACTTTCGAGGCCGTGTCCTCGTGTTCGCTTCGCCGCGGAACCGTGGGTACGAGGACGAACGCGGGCCCTCCCATGTCCTCGCGCGCCGAGGCCCGCGCGGCCGTGTCCGGGGTCAGACCCCGGACACGCCCCTTCTGGCCGACCCCGCACACGCCCCTTCTGGCCACCGGCCGAACGCCCGTGCGAAGGGGGGCGG
This sequence comes from Thermoleophilia bacterium, assembly GCA_014534155.1. The sequence continues at coordinate 880 of JACVSB010000377.1, read as the reverse complement.
AGTCGGCTCCGCCGGGCGCCCGCGCTTCGTGTCCTCGCGCTGCACGACTCGCCCTGCGCGGCTCGTTCCCGGGCGCTTTGCCGTTCGGGAGCGATCGCGTTCTCGGCGCGATCGAGTCTCCGCGATCCAGCTCCCGCGCGATCGCGTCTGAGCGCGATCGCGTCGCCCGGACGTGCGTCCCGTGCCGTCCCGGGGCGCTAGGCGTTGCGGAGCCGGCCCGCCATCACGCCGAGGAGCTCCCAGGCAACCTGGGGCTCGGCCTCGATCGCCCGGCGGAGCGAGTCGCGCGAGACCGTCAGGCAGCGGGTCGGCGCGTCCGCCAGGATGTCTGCCGAGCGCGGGCGCCCGTCGAGTACCGCGACCTCCCCGACGATGTGACCGGGGCCGAAGCGGGCGAGCGCCCGGCCGTCGCGCTCGATCCGCACCTGCCCTTCCAGCACGACGTACAGCTCGTCGCCCGGCTCGCCGGCGTGGACGATCGCCTCGCCTTCCTCGTACGTCGTCTCCTTCCCGACGGCGAGGAGGCGGTCGCGCTGCGCCGGCGTCAGGGCTCCGAAGACGGGCGCGTCCGCGAGCAGGTGCTGGTAGCGCCCGCCGTGGAAGAGGAGCGGGCGTCCCTCCGCGTAGCGCGCGTACTCGACGTGGCCGAGGAAGAGCGAGTGGTCGCCCCCCCAGTAGGAGCGGACAACGCGGGCGACGAGGTGCGCGACCGCGTTCTCGACGAGCGGCGTCTCGCGGACGACGAGGAAGCGAGCCTCCGGCTCGTGCCCGGCGACCCGGCCCGCGAAGTGGTCCGAGAGCGCCTCCTGCTCGTCGCCGAGCACGCTGATCCCGTAGCGCCTCCCCTCGTGCAGGAGGCGGTGCATGCGCGCGCGGCGGT
>JACVSB010000032.1 GCA_014534155.1 Thermoleophilia bacterium | reverse complement strand
GGCCTCCTCATCCCGACCACGAGCGACCGCTACTGGGCCGAGGTCGTCGTCGGGATCGAGAAGCGCGCGGCCGAGCGCGGGTTCGCCGTGCTGCTCGCGAGCTCACAGGCAGATCCGGACCGCTCCGACACGGTGCTCGAGCTCTTCCTTCGCAACCGCGTCGAGGCGATCGTCGCCACGCCGGCGGCCGGTGTCCGGGCGCGCTGGCTCGAGCCCGGAACGCGCCCCCCGACCGTCGTGCTGGACTGGGATCCGCCCGTCGAGCCGCACGACCTCGAGGTCGCGCGCTCGCTCCCGCCCGGGCCGGCGCTCGCGGCCGCGAAGCGGCGGAGCGGATTCGCCGGCCTGCACGTCTCGTTCGACGACGTGGGGGGCGCGACGGCGGCGACGAAGCACCTCCTCGAGCTCGGTCACCGCGAGATCGCGATCCTCGCGGGTCCGCCCGTTCTCTCCAGCGTGCTGCGGGTGCTCGGCGCGCGGCGCGTCCTCGAGGCGGAGGGAATCCGCCCCGTCGTCGTCGTCCCGTGCGACGACACGTTCGAGGGCGGCCGCTCGGCGGCGACCGACGTTCTGACGGCGGTCCGCGCGACGGCCATCCTCGCGTACAACGACCTCGTCGCGATCGGCGCGCTCCGCGCAGCGCACGCGCTCGGGATCGCCGTCCCCGAGGCGGTCTCGGTCGTCGGCATGGACGACATCGACGTCGCGGCGTTCGTCGAGCCGCCGCTCACGACGATCAGGCAGCCCAAGCAGGAGATCGGCGCGCTCGCGGTCGACCTCGTCCTCGACCTGCTCTCCGGCGGTGCCCGTCCCCTCCGAAGCGAGCTCCTCGACGGCGAGCTCGTCCTCCGAGGCTCGACGGCGCCCCCTCCGCTTGACTCGGAAATCCCGGCTATGTAAGCGTTTCCACGTGCCCCGCGGCGGAAGCGTGCGCGGCGAAGCCGGCCGGGAGGACGGAGGCGTTGTCACGGCGGCGTCGGCGCGAGCGGGGGCCCCTGCGGCCCCCGAGGACGCCCCGGCCGCGATTTCGCTCCGCGGCGTCGCGAAACGCTACGGCAGCGAGCGTGCGCTCGAGCCGACGGACCTGGACGTGCGGGACGGCGAGTTCTTCTGCCTCCTCGGGCCGTCGGGATGCGGAAAGACGACGACGCTGAACCTGATCGGCGGCTTCGTCGAGCCGACGCAGGGCGAGATCTGGATCCGCGGCGAGCGCGTCGACAGGGTCCCGCCGCACCTGAGGAGCGTCAACACGGTGTTTCAGTCGTACGCGCTCTTCCCGCACATGACCGTGCGCGACAACGTCGGGTTCGGGTTGCGGATGGCACGCGTACCGAAGCCCGCGGCGGCAGAGCGAGTCGCCCGGGCGCTCCAGCGTGTCGGCCTCGAGGGCTTCGAGGAGCGGTATCCGGGTCAGCTCTCCGGCGGTCAGCAGCAGCGGGTCGCCGTCGCCCGAGCGCTCGTGAACGAGCCGGCGGTCCTCCTCCTCGACGAGCCGCTCGGCGCGCTCGATCTCAAGCTCCGCAAGCGGCTCCAGATCGAGCTCGCGCAGATCCAGCGAAGCGTCGGCACGACGTTCGTCTACGTCACGCACGACCAGGAGGAGGCGATGACCATGGCGGACCGGATCGCGGTCATGAACGACGGCCGCATCGAGCAGATCGGTACGCCGGTGGAGGTGTACGACCGGCCCCGGTCGAGCTTCGTCGCGGACTTCATCGGCGAGTCGAACTTCGTACCGGTCGTCGTCGACGAGAGCGGATCCGTGCGGCTCGAGAACGGGCGCTCCGTGCCCGGTTCAGCGGGGGCCGACACGAGCCCGGGAGCCGCGACGCTGATGGTGCGGCCGGAGTCGATCCACGTTACGGACGGGGACGGGCCGGCGGACGCGCTGCACGGACGCGTCGAGCGGACGGCCTACCTCGGGACCTTCACGCGGGTGATCGTCCAGTGCGACGGCGTGCCGGCGCCGATGATCGCAGCGCTGTACGGAAAGCAACGGGCCCAGGCGATAGGCCTCGAGCCGAACGCGGGCGTGGGGCTCCACTGGGACGCCGAGGACGCCATCGTCCTCCGCGAGAGGACGACCGAACGGGAGGAGGAATGACGATGCTCGAGCGGCGTTGGACCCGCGCGGAGATCCTGCGGGCAAGTGCGGCGGGGACCCTCGGCCTCTATCTGGCCGGGTGCGGGGGGAACGGAGGGGACAGCGAGGGTGGTGGCGGCGGCGGCGGAGGCGGCCCCGCGACGCTCAACTGGATGACGTGGTCGGACCACTACATCGACAAGCCGAACCAGCTTGCCGAGGTGCGCTCGAAGACCAAGATCGGTGCGCGCCCTCAGCTCTTCAGCGACAACTCGGAGGCGTACCTGAAGCTGCAGCAGGCGCCCGAGCAGCTCGACGTCGTCTCGGGCGACTCCCTCTGGATCGCCAAGTACGGCGCCGAGGACATGATCACGTCCTTCGACCTCGACGACGTGCCGGCGTCGAGCCAGCTCTACTCGGTGGCAAAGGACGTCGACTTCTGGAAAGACGGCTCGAAGTACTGGGGTTACCCGTTCGGCTGGTCGAGCATCCTCATCTTCTTCAACCCGAAGCACGTCTCGCCCGCTCCGACGTCGTGGGAGGTCCTGACGGACCGCAAGTACCGCGGCAAGATCACGATGGAGAACCAGCCCACGGACGTGATGGCGTTCGCCGGCGCCGCGACCGGCGCAAAGAAGCCGTACGACATGACCCCGGACGAGATCTCCCGGGCGAAGGACTTCCTCGCGCAGGTGAAGCCCAACGTCCTCAAGCTCGTGGCTCAGAACCAGGAGGCGATTCGCGCTCTCACGAACGAGGAGGCGTGGATCTCCACCGGCAACCTCGGGTACGACGTGCGCGTCAAGGAAGGCGGCGGTCCAGAGATCGAGTCGGTCGTCCCGTCCGAGGGAACCGTCGGGTGGGCCGATGCCGAGTCACTTGTCGGCGTCTCCGACAAGCACGACGCCACGCTGAAGTGGCTCGACGCGATGGAGCAGGCCGAGTACATCGCGGAGAACTTCATCTTCAACGGCCGGCCGCTCTTCAACGAGAAGGCCTACAAGGTCCTCGTCGACCGAGGCGAGAAGGAACGCGCCGACCGCTTCTACTTCAACGAGCCCGAGCGAGCGTTCGAGATGACGCTCAAGGGCCCGTCGGGGGACACGCAGGCCTACATCGACGCGTTCAACGAGGTCTTTGGCGGCTGAGCCGAAGACGCCGCGAGCCTCGGCGCGCCTGTCGGGCCTCACCGCCCGGCGGGTCGCCCCGCAAGCGCGCTCGCTCAGGGGATTCCGCGACCGCCTCGAGGAGTACGGCGGGTTCATACCCGCCGTACTCCTCTTCGGCGGCTTCTTCCTCGTCCCGTTCTCGCTGATCGTCGCGTACAGCTTCTGGCGCGTCGTGGACTACAAGCTCGTCCACGACTGGACGCTCGGCAACTACCGCTACTTCTTCAGCGTCCCGACGTACGCACGGACGCTCTGGGCGACGGTCTGGATCTCGGCGGTCGTCACGATCGCCGCCATCGCGCTTGCGTTTCCCTTCGCGTACTGGCTCGTTCGGCACGTTCGGCCGAGGTGGCAGAAGCCGCTGCTCGTGCTCGTCATCCTCCCGCTCTGGACGAGCTACCTGCTTCGCATCTACTCGTGGCAGACGATCCTGGGGGAGCGCGGTGCGATCAACCGGTTCCTGCAGTGGACGGGGATCACGGAGGAGCCCGTCTCGTTCCTCCTCTACAACCGCCCCGCCGTCGTCATCGTCCTCGTCTACCTCTACTTCCCGTTCGCGGCGCTCACCCTGTACGCATCGCTCGAGCGGTTCGACTGGGATCTCCTCAAGGCGGCGATGGACCTCGGCGCGTCGACGCGCGCGGCGATCCGGCGGGTCCTGCTGCCGCAGATTCGACCCGGCGTGATGACGGCGGCGATCTTCGTCTTCATCCCCGTCCTCGGGGAGTACCTGACCCCGCAGCTTGTCGGCGGCACCCGAGGCGTGATGATCGGGAACCTGATCGCGAACTTCTTCATGGGCGCCCAGTACACGCGCGGCGCTGCGGCGTCGCTCCTCATCGCCGTGCTGATCATCGTCCTCCTCGTGCTCTTCCGGCAGTTCCTTCAGGTGCGCGGGACGTACGCGGCGGCGGCGGGCATGGCCGGGCGCGTCGACGTCGTCGCGCGGCGGCGGCATCTGGCGAGAGTCTCGCTCGCACTGTACGGCGTCGCCGTGTACGTCTTCCTGTTCGCTCCGATCGCGGTGATGATCCTCCTCAGCTTCAACGGCAACCGCACGGGAGCGCTCCCGATCACCGGTTGGACGCTGCAGTGGTACGAGCAGGTCTTCTCGAACTTCCAGATTCAGGACGCGCTGTACACGTCGCTCCAGGTCGCGGCGGAGGTGACGCTGATCAGCACGCTCGTCGGGACGGCGGCAGCGTTCCCTCTCGTCCGCTCGCGAATTCCATTCCGTGCCGGCGTGCGCGTGCTCATGACGCTCCCGATCATGATCCCGGGGCTCCTGATCGGCGTCAGCCTGCTCGTCCTCTTCACGAGCGCGTTCGACATCCGCCTGTCCCCCCAGACCGCGGTCATCGGGCAGGCGGTGTTCACGACGCCGTTCGTCCTGCTCGTCGTCGCGACCCGGCTCGAGGGCTTCGACGTCTCACTCGAGCGGGCCGCCTCCGACCTCGGCGCGAACACGTTTCACCGCCTGAGGTCGATCGTCCTCCCGCTGATCGTGCCCTCGGTGCTCGCCGGCGCGCTCTTTGCGTTCACGCTCTCACTCGACGAGTTCATCATCACGCTCTTCCTTATCGGCGGGCACAACACGCTCCCGATCTACATCTTCACGCAGATCAAGTTCGGCATCACGCCCGAGGTGAACGCGCTCGCCGCCATGCTCCTCGCCGCCTCGCTCGCCCTCGTCGCCTTGGCCGTCCTCCTCCCGGGCGCGTTCCGGCGCCTCACCCGGCGAGCGCCGACGCTCCCCGCACGCTAGGAGTGCTCGAGCCGCTCTCCGAACGCGTCTACCGCTTCGACGAGGCATGCAACGTCTACGTCCTCACCGCCGGCCGCGCGGCGATCGTGATCGACGTCGGGACGGGAGCGATTCTCGACGAGCTAGCCGCGGTCGGCATCGCGCCCGACTGGGTCCTCCTCACACACCAGCACCGAGACCAGTGCGCGGGGGCGAGCGCGGTCGCGCGGACGGAGGCGCGCCTCGCCGTGCCCACGCGCTTCGCGCACTGGGTTGCCCACGCGGACGCGCTCTGGCAGCAACAGCGGGTCTTCGACCTCTACGACTGCAGCAACGTGTTCGACCGGCCGCTCGCCGACGTCAGGGTCGACCGCACGCTCGCCGACTACGCGCTCTTCGCCTGGAACGACCTGGAGCTGCTCGTCTTCCCGACGCCGGGCCACACCAAGGGGTCGGTCACGTACCTCGCCGAGGTCGACGGCGTTCGCTGGGCCTTCTCCGGCGACCTCGTCCACGAGGGCGGCCGGGTGTGGCGAGTGCACGACCTGCAGTGGGACTACAGCGATCCGGACGGCCTGGATGCGGCGCTCCACTCGGTGCAGCAGCTCCGCGCGCGAAGGCCCGATCGCATCGCGCCCTCGCACGGCGGCGTGATCGAGGATCCCGAAGCGACGCTCGAGACGCTCGAGCGGCGGCTGCGCCGCCTCCTTCACGTGACCGGAGGGCGGTTCGTCGGTGACCTCGAGCCGCGCCTCGCCGCCGACTTCGCGGTCGAGCGGGTGAGCGAGCATCTGCTCTCGGTCGTGCAAACGTCCGCCAACTTCCACGTCCTGCTCGGGAGCGAAGGCCGTGCGCTCTTCTTCGACTACGGCTTCCCGGGCTTCCTCGGCCACGTTGCGAGCGGCGAGTGCCGGTTCGTCGAGCACAGCCTGGGCGAGCTCGAGCGCGAGTACGGCGTCCGCAGCGTGGACGTCGTCGTCGCGACGCACTACCACGACGACCACGTGGCGGGGTTCCACCACCTTCGTGACCGCTTCGGAACGGCCGTCTGGGCCTTCGACCCGGTCGCGGACGTGCTCGAGCGGCCTGCGGCGTACCGCCTTCCCGCCACCTGGAGCGAACCGATCGCCGTCGACCGCCGGATCGGGCCGAACGAGATGGTCGAGTGGGACGCGTTCTCGTTCGTCGCGCGGCACCTTCCCGGCCATACGTGGTACGCGGCGGGCCTCTTCGGCAAGGTCGACGGCCGGCGGGTGGCGGTGACGGGCGACGAGATCCAGCTCGACGGGAGACGGGCTCTCCGCGGAGGCGGACCGGTCTTTCGGAACCGCTTCCGCCCGGGCTCCTTTCGCGCAGGGATCGACACCGTTCGCGACTTCCAGCCGGACGTCCTCCTGACCGGCCACGACGGGCCGATCCCGGTGGACGACGCCGCGTTCGACGGCCTGTGCGCGTGGGCGGACGACCTCGAGGCAGCACTGGCCGACCTCGTCCCGCCGGGTGTCCCGACCGGGCTTTCGCTCGACCCTGGATTCGCGCTCTTCCGCCCCTACCAGGTGCAGGCCCGTCCGGGCCGCGCGTTCCTCGTCGAGGTCGTGGTCGTGAACCACGCCGACCGGCCGACCGAGGCCACGGTCCGGCTCGTTCTTCCGCCGGGATGGGCGTCGGATCGCGAGACCGCAACCGAGCCGGTCGAGCCGGGCGGCGAACGCGCGCTCGCGTTCTCCATCCGCGCCGCCGACGACGCGGCGCCAGGGCGGCGGCACGTTCTCGCAGCCGACGTGGACCTCGGCGCCGCGCGCTTCGTCCAGGCGTGCGAGGGAATCGTGACGCTCGAGGCGTAGACGTCAACGCCAGGCGACCGCGCGTGCGTCGATCGGCAGACGAGCTCTCGTCTCGCTGTCTTCGTCGAGGAGGTCGATCCCCCCGGAGCGGGCGACCGCAAGCCAGCCGCCGTCCGGCGCCCACGAAGCGTCGAGCACGTCGTCGCCGAGCGCGCGCCGCGACGAGCCGCGACCGTACAGGACGGCATGGTGCGACGCTCGCGCGAGCACGACCGCTTCGCGGGCCTCGGAGCGGACGGCGACTCCCGATGCGTGCGGGTCGATCCGGCGGCTCGAGACGAGCTCCCCGTCGTCGAAGAACGCAAGGACGACGGAGTCGGCGTGGTCGAGCTCCACGAGGGCCGCGCAGCGCGCCTCCGTAGCCCAGGCGATCGCCCGTACGCGAGGCCGGCGACGAGCGCCGAAGGCGCGATCGAGCTGGTAGCGGGCGAGCGCGACGCGCGCCCGGCCGGCGTGCGGGAAGTGCGCAACCTCGCCTCGCCTGACGTACGTGAGCGTCCCGTCCGGCTTCCACGCTGGCGCGCAACCGCGGACGAAGCGGACGCGCGGGCCGCCCGGGGCTGCAACCTCCAACCCGCCTGCGACGCAGCGTGCGACCAGGAAGCTCGGGTCGCGCCATGCGAACCATCCGGACGGGCGCGGAGACCGCGGCGATACCGCGGCGTCGCAGCCCCCGGCGCCGAGATCGCGGACGGGCGTGAGCGTGGGAAGCGGAAGCACCGCGAGCCGGCATCCGGCGTCCGCGACGACGAGCGTTCCGCGCACCCCCGCGGCGCGAAGGCGACGCTCGCTTCGCGCACGCGAATCGGCGCCGATCCGCACGAGCGCCGCCAGCGCGGGCCCGCGCGGCGCGCGGGGCACGACCGCATCGAGAGCCGCCGCCACCCCGACGAGGACGATCGTGCCGACGACGACGGCGTCGACCACGCGGAGGCGCGTTCGGGTCAACGGGAAGCGAAGAGTATGCAATCGTTTCCACGGTGCAGGTCGGCGTGCTCGGTACGGGTCGAATGGGTGCGTTCCGCGCCGGGGCGCTCGCGGCGCACCGCGACGTCGAGCGAGTCGTCGTCGGGAGCCACGACCCCGAGCGAGCACGTCGCGTCGCCGAGCCGCTCGGGGCCGGGTGGGCGAGCGTCCCGGACGTCCTTCGCGCCGACCTCGACGCCATCGTGGTCTCGACGGTGACTGGGGAGCATCCGGCGCAGATCGCGGAGGCGGTCGGTCGCGGTCTCCCCGTTCTCTGCGAGAAGCCGATCAGCGTCGATCTCGTCGACACCGAACGGGTCGTCGAGCTCGTGGCCGATGCGGGAGTCGCGGTGCAGATCGCGTTCCAGCGCCGCTTTGACCCTGCCTTCCGCCGCGCGCGTGAGATGCTCTCGGGCGGTGAGCTCGGGACGGTGTATTCGCTCCGGATCGCCGCCCACGACCACGAGCCGTCCGACGAGCGGTACATCCCCACGAGCGGCGGCATCTTCAGGGATCTGCACGTCCACGACTTCGACATGGCGAGATGGCTGACGCGGCTCGAGGCGACGGAGGTGTACGCGACGGGGAGCGTGCGGGCGTGGGAGCGCTTCGCCCGCTTCGACGACGTCGACACGTCCGCTACCGTCGTGTCGCTGGAGGGCGGCGTCCCCGTGCTCGTCTCGGGATCGCGCCACGACCCGGCGGGCTACGACTTCCGGACCGAGATCCTCGGCTCCGACGCGTCGATCGCCGTGGGCGTGGACGGGAGAACGCCGCTCCGATCGCTGGAGCCCGGCGCCGAACCGCCGGCGAGCTCGCCGTACATCGGGTTCCTCGACCGCTTCCAGGAGGCCTTCCGAGCGGAGACCGACGCCTTTGTCGACCTCGCGCTCGGTCGCGGCGAGAACCACTGTCCGCCGGTCGAGGCGCTGGAGGCGCTCCGGATCGCGGAGGCGTGCGACCGTTCGTGGCGGGAGCACCGGCCGGTCACGCTGACGGAGGTATCGCGTGGCTGATGGGCACGGGAGGAACGAAGAGCTACGGCGCCCGCGCCTCGGCCTGGTCGGGCTCGGGCTGATCGCCCAGGTCGCCCACCTGCCCACGCTTCGCCTTCAGGCGGATCGGTGGGACGTCGTCGCGCTCTGCGACCTCTCGGAGAGCGCGCTCGAGCTCGCCGGGGAGTACTTCCCGGACGCGAAGCGGACGCGGGAGTGGCGAGACGTGCTCGAGCTCGACCTCGACGCCGTGATGGTGCTCACGCCGGGAAGCCACGCGCCGATCGCCGTCGCGGCCGCTCGCCGGGGGCTCCACGTGTTCGTCGAGAAGCCGATGTGCTTCTCGGCGGAAGAGGGGCGCGAGATGCTCGCGGCGGCCGGCGGGGCCGGCGTCGTCCTCATGGTGGGGTACACGAAGCGCTACGACCCCGCCTACGAGCGCCTGCACGAGGAGGTCCGCGAGTGGGGCGAGCCCGTGCGGCTGGTCCGCGTCACGACGCTGGAGGCGCCGTGGACTCCGTACGTCGCCCACCACCGCCGCGCGCGGGGAGGAGACGTCCCCGCAGACGTCCTAGCCGCGCTCGCCGCCGACGACGAGCGGCGGATCTCCGACGCCATCGGAACCGAGGACCCGGTGATCCGCCGCGCGTACCGTTTCTGGCTCCTCGACTCGATGGTGCACGAGCTCAACGCCGTCCGCGGCCTCCTGGGCGAGCCGACCGAGGTTCGCTTCGCGGACGTCTGGGGCGACGCGGCGGGAGTAACGGCAACGCTCGCCTTCGGCGATTCGACCGAGTGCGTGCTCATGTGGGTCGACCTGCCCCACCTCACGCGCTACGAGCTCGAGATAGCGCTCTACGCAGCCGACCGGCGAGCGTTCCTCACGTTCCCGTCGCCGTACCTTCGGAACGCGCCGACGGAGCTCGCGCTCGAGGGTGGCACGCCGGGTGAGGTCTCGTCGTGGCGGACGGAGCACGTCGTCGGCTACGAGGAGGCGTTCGAGCGGGAGCTCCTCGAGTTCCACGCTGCGATCGTCGCCGGCCGAGCGCCGCGCACGCCGGGGACGGACGCGATCCACGATGTCGCGCTCTGCCAGGCGATCGTTCGTGCGCGGATCGAGCGGCGACCCGTTGCGAACCCGACAGCGCTCGACGACGGCCGCGTGCGCGTATGAGGCGCCGCCGGGCCCCGAAGACCGGGGACGAGCTGAGCGAGATCGGATTCGGCGCGTGGCCGATCGGCGGCGAGTGGGGAGACGTGGACGAGGCTACCGCGCTGCGAACGCTGCGCGCGGCCGTGGAAGCCGGCGCCAACTTCTTCGATACGGCGGACGTGTACGGCGACGGGCGCAGCGAGCGCCTGCTCGCGCGCCTGCGGCGCGAGGTGGGCGACGACCTCGTGATCGCGACGAAGGTCGGGCGCCGGGCTCCGCTCGAGGCCGGCTCGTACACCGCTGAGCGCCTCGAGGAATGGGTCGACCGCTCACGCCTCAATCTCGAGCAGGAGACCCTCGACCTCGTGCAGCTGCACACGCTGCCGACGGCGACGTACTACGACCCTTCGGTGTTCCAGGCGCTCGACGACCTCGTCGCGGGCGGGAAGATTCGCGCGTACGGCGTCAGCGTCGAGCGGGTCGAGGAGGGGCTGAAGGCGCTCGAGTGGCCGAACGTCGCGAGCGTCCAGATCATCTTCAACGTCTTCAGACAGCGGCCGGCCGAGCTCTTCCTCCCGCGCGCGGCGGACGCCGCGGTCGCCGTCGTCGTCCGCGTTCCGCTCGCCTCGGGCCTCCTGACAGGAAAGTTCCGGCGCGAGAGCGAGTTCGGAGCCGACGACCACCGGCGCTTCAACCGGCACGGCGAGGCGTTCGACGTCGGCGAGACGTTCGGCGGCGTCCCCTTCGAGGAGGGGCTCGAGGCGGTCGAGGAGCTGCGCCGCTACGTCCCGGCGGGGACGACGATGGCCCAGCTCGCGCTTCGGTGGATCCTCATGTTCGACGAGGTGACGACCGTGATTCCCGGAGCGAAGACCCCCGAGCAGGCGCGCGAGAACGCGGCGGCGGCGGACCTCCCGCCGCTCGACGACGCCACGATGGACGCGCTCTCGACGCTCTACCGCGACCGCGTCGCGGCGTGGGTGCACCAGCGGTGGTAGCCGGGCCGCGCGCGAGCCCGTACTCGGTGCCGACGGGCCGTTCCGAGGAGCTCTTCCGGCGAGCGTCCCGCGTCACACCGGGCGGCGTCCACGGCGAAGGACGAACGGCACGACCCTTCCCGCTCTTCATCACGCGGGGCAGCGGGGCGCGCGTCGGCGACGCCGACGGGAACGAGTACGTCGACTACCACGCCGGATTCGGCGCGATCGTCCTCGGGCACTCCCACCCGGCTGTCGTCGACGCCGTCCGCGACGTGCTCGAGACGCACGGCCCGATGTTCGCGGCGGCGAGCGATCTCGAGGTCGAGCTCGCCGAGCAGATCGTCTCCCTCGTACCGTCGGCCGAGAAGGTGATCTTCAGCTGCACGGGGACGGAGGCGACGTTCCACGCGCTTCGCGCGGCACGCGGCGTCACGGGCCGCGAGAAGATCCTCAAGTTCGAGGGGCACTATCACGGATGGCACGACTACGTCTCCTGGAGCACGCACTTCGCCGCGACGGCGTCGAAGCGCGCTGACGGCACGATCCCCCCCGCTCCTGGGTCGAGCGGGATCCCGAAGGCCGTGGCCGATCTCGTGGTCGTCTGCGAGTACAACGACATCGAGGGCGTCGAGGCCGCGAT
>JACVSB010000374.1 GCA_014534155.1 Thermoleophilia bacterium | reverse complement strand
GCGCGCGCTCGAGGAGGGAGCCCGGGTGCTCTACGAGCCGCGCGCGCGCGCGGTTCACGAGGTCGGCGTCAGCGTCCACCAGGCAACGCCGGAGATCGAAGTCCTCCGCTGGATGGGGCTCGCGCGGTTCGTTCGCGTGCGGGAAGGGAGACGCGGAGCGGCGGTCCTGCGGACGGCGCTCGCGCTGCAGACGACGGCCCGGCTCGCGCTCACCCGCCTCGGCGTCCTGCGAGCGACCAGGTGGAGCACCGAGCGAGCGCGTCTCCTGCGGCAGTGGTCGTTCTACGGCGACCTTCCCGACCTCCCCGGCAACGCCTTCCGGGAACGACGGACGAAGGAGGTCGTGTGACACCGTCCGTCCTCGTCCTCTCGCACCTCTTTCCGAGCGACGCCAGGCCTGGGAGCGGTCCCTTCGTCGCCGACGAGGTCGACCTCGTGCGGGCGCACACGCCGCTTCGCGTCGTCGCTCCCACGCGCTGGGTCCCTCCGGCTCCCCGGCCGCAGTGGCGCCGAGAGCGGGCCGTTCGGGTCTTCGAGCTCTGGCGCGGCGTCCCCGTCTTTCGCCCGCGCGTCCTTGCGCTCCCGGGTGGAGGGCTCGAGGTCGAGAGCCGGCTCTGGCCGTCGCGCCTGTGGCCGCTCGTTCGCCGGCTCGCCGCGACGCACCCGGTCTCGTTCGTGCACGCGCACTTCGGCGTGCCCGACGGCTTTGCCGCTCTCGCGCTCGCGCGGCGCCTCGGCGTTCCCGCGCTCGTCACGCTCTACGGCGACGACGTCCTCGCGTATGCCAGGAAGCCTCGCGTTCGTGGGCTCGTGAAGGCCGTCGTCCGCGGCGCCGACCACCTGATCGCCGTCTCGAACGAGCTTCGCGAGCGCGCGATCGAGCTCGGCGCCGATCCCGCCGATGTAACGCTCATCCCTTCGAGCGCACCCGCCAGCTTCCGCCCGCTCGCGCGCGACGACGCGCGAGCTCGCCTCGGGCTCGCGCCGGACGAGCGCTGGGTCGTCTGGATCGGCAGCGCTGCGCCGAAGAAGCGGCCACACGTTGCGCTCGCGGCGTTCGCGCTCGCAGCAGCGCGCGACGCGAGCCTTCGGCTCGCCATGGTCGGGGACGGTGCGCGCATCCCCGAGCTGCGGACTCTCGCGGGCGAGCTCGGGATCCTGCCGCACGTCCGCTTCGTCGGCTACGTCGACCGCGACCAGGTCCCCGTTTGGGAG
>JACVSB010000362.1 GCA_014534155.1 Thermoleophilia bacterium | reverse complement strand
CGGTCTCACCGTGCTCGAACCGGGCGAGCCGATGACGATGTACCACTGGGAGACCGACCAGGAGGACTTCCTCGTGCTCTCCGGCGAGGCGCTCGCGATCGTCGAGGGCCAGGAGCGGCCGTTGCGCCGGTGGGACTTCCTTCATTGCCCCGCGGGCACGAACCACGCGATCGTGGGGGCGGGAGAGGGTCCCTGCCTCGTCTTCGCGGTCGGCGCGCGGGAGAACCACACCCGCCGCACCCCCGATGGAGGCATCGAGGGGACCGACGACTGGGGCGCCTACACGGTCGACGAGGCCGCGCTGCGACACGGCGCCGGCGTCGAGGAGGAGACGAACGACGCGGACGTGGCTTACGCCCCCTTCCCGGATCCCGTCTCGACGCGCTACCGCGACGGCTGGCTCCCGGAGTAACTCGGTCCGTCCCGTCCGCCTTCAGCGCGCGGAACCGCGCGCGAGACGGTTGCCGGTTGGCTCTTCTTCAGCCCTTTCGCGTCAGTTCGGCGACGGGGTCTGGCCCCGCCCCGAGGTCGTTGACGCTTGGCTCTTTCTCAGCCGTTTCGGATCACTTCTGCGACGGGGTCTGATGCCCGTCTCGGCACATCAGCGCTCGAACAGCGCGGCCTGGCCCTGGCCGACGCCAATGCAGAGCGTGGCGATCCCGTAGCGGCCGCCGCGGCGACGAAGCTCGTGCAGGAGCGTGACGGCGAGGCGCGCGCCGCTCATTCCAAGCGGGTGCCCGATCGCGATCGCTCCCCCGTTGACGTTGACGCGCTCGCGATCGAGGCCGAGCTCCCGGATGACGACGAGGCTCTGCGACGCGAAGGCCTCGTTGAGCTCCACCAAGTCGAGGTCGCCCGGCTCGAGGCCCGTTCGCTCGAGCAGCTTGCGGACGGCCGGTACCGGGCCGATCCCCATGACGCGCGGGTCGACGCCCGCGACGGCGCTCGCGACGAAGCGGCCGAGGGGCTCGGAGCCGAGCGCGCGGGCCCGCTCCTCGCTCGCAATCACGAGCGCTGCGGCGCCGTCGTTGATCCCGCTCGAGTTGCCGGCGGTGACCGTGCCGTCCGGGCGGAAGGCGGGCTTGAGCGCCGCAAGCTTCTCCGCGCTCGTATCGGGGCGGGGATGCTCGTCCCGGATCGCTTCGCCGAGCGACACGAGCTCGTCGTCGAACCGCCCGGCGTCGTGCGCCGCGGCCCAGCGGCGCTGCGACTCCAGCGCGAACGCGTCCTGATCCTCCCGCGAGACTCGGTATCGCTCGGCGACGTTCTCGCCTGTCTCGCCCATCGACTCGAGCGGAAACATCGCGGCCAGCCGACGGTTGGGAAAGCGCCAGCCGAGCGTCGTGTCGT
>JACVSB010000237.1 GCA_014534155.1 Thermoleophilia bacterium | reverse complement strand
GGATGACGCATCCGGCAAGAGGAAGAGAGGCCTATGCGGATGAGAGGACTTGAACCTCCACGGGCTTTCACCCACACGGACCTGACCCGTGCGCGTCTACCAATTCCGCCACATCCGCGGGCGAGGCAAGTGTAGCCCACCTCTTCCCCGTCGACCCCCCGGCCCCCGCGTACCATGTCCCTTCTGAAGCGGGGTCTCGTCCTGTCTGCGGTCCTCACGGCGGCGCTTACGGCAGCGCCCGCTCACGCGCGCGGGAGCGACCTCGTCGAGGTCGTCGTTCGGCTCGACGCGCCGCCTCTCGCGCGCGCCGTCGCGGAGAGCCGCGCCCTCTCGGAGCGCGCGAGGAGCGCGCGGCTCGACCTGCGCGCGCCGCTGAGCGCGTCCTATCTCCGCGCCGTCTCGGCGTCGCAGCGCGCTCTCACCGAGCGTGTGCGCCGCGCGATCCCGTCGGCACGCGTTCGCTGGCGCTATCAGCTCGTCTTCAACGGGCTCGCGCTCCTCGTCCCGCGTGATCGCGTCGACGACCTCAGACGCGTACCGGGGGTCGCGGAGGTTCTCGGCGGCGTGCGCTACCGCGCCCGCCACGCCCGCAGCTACCAGGTCATCGGTGCACCGCCGCTATGGGGGTCCTCCTCCTCGAACGTCGGGCGCGGGATCAAGATCGCGATCATCGACGACGGCGTCGACCAAACGCATCCGTTCTTCTCGCCCACCGGGTTCTCCGTTCCGCCCGGGTTCCCAAAGGGGAACCGGGCGTTCACCACGCCAAAGGTCATCGTCGCACGGGCATTCCCCCCGCCCCGGCCGCGCTACGCCAACGCGTCGCGACCGTTCGACCCCGCCTACTCCTTCCACGGGACGCACGTCGCCGGGATCGCGGCAGGCGACCGGGAGATCACGACGCCTGGAGGGCGAGTCCTCTCGGGAATCGCCCCGGGAGCGTTCATCGGCAACTACAAGGCCTTGACGGTGCCCGCGGAGTCCTACAACGGGCTCGACGGGAACTCCCCCGAGATCGCCGCGGCGATCGAGACGGCAGTTCGAGACGGGATGGACGTCATCAACCTCTCGCTGGGGGAGCCGGAGGTGGAGCCCGCCCGCGACCTCGTCGTGCGCGCCCTCAATGCCGCTGCAGACGCCGGCGTCGTGCCCGCCGTGTCGGCCGGAAACGACTTCCAGGTCTTCGGGCGCGGGTCGATCATCTCGCCGGGGTCGGCTGCGAAAGCGATCACGGCCGCGGCCTCGTCGAACCGCGCTCAGATCGCCGGCTTCTCCTCCAGCGGCCCGACTCCGCTCTCGCTCGCCCTCAAGCCCGATGTCACGGCTCCCGGGGTCGAGATCCTGTCCTCGGTGCCTCGGAAGGACGGGCTCTGGCAGAGCTACAACGGGACGAGCATGGCGGCCCCGCACGTCGCCGGGGCGGCGGCGCTGCTGCGGGAGCGTCATCCGCGGTGGACCGTCGCTCAGATCAAGTCGGCGCTCGTGCTGACGGGCGATCCCGTTCGCGCCGGCGACGGCCAGGGCGAGGCGCCCTCCACGAGGCAGGGCGGCGGCCTGGTCAACCTCGAGCGGGCGGATGACCCCCTCCTCTTCGCGGCTCCCACCGCCGTCTCGTTCGGCCTCGTCGCCCGCGGGCGCGCCGAGCGCCGAACCGTCCGGCTGACGGATGCGGGAGGCGGGGCCGGCGGGTGGTCAGTGGCCGTCGCGCCGCAGTCCGCCGGGGGCGCCGCGGTTCGCGTCCCGGCGACCGTCGCGGTTCCCGGAGAGCTCGAGGTCTCGGTTGCTGCCGCCGACGACGCGGAGGAGCGCGACGCGACGGGGTTCATCCGGCTCACGCGCGGAGCGGAGCGCCGCCGCATCCCCTACTGGTTCCGCGTCTCGGCGCCGGCCCTCGCCCGCCACCGCCACCCTCTGCTTCGGCGGCCGGGGACGTACGCGGGCAGCACGCGAGGTCACCGTGCGCTCGTCGACACGTACCGCTACCCGGAGGTCCGCGGCGACCGGAGGGTACGCGCCGTCCTCGCGGGCCCCGAGGCCGTGTTTCGCGTCAAGCTCTCGCAGCCAGCGGCGAACTTCGGCGTCCGCGTCCTCAGCCGCGCCGACGGCGTTCGCGTCGAGCCTCGCATCGTCCTCGGCGGAAACGAGGACCGGCTCGCCGGCTACACCGCCCTTCCGCTCAACTTCAACCCCTACTTCAGGTCGTGGCTCTCGCCGGTACCGGCTGCCGGCGTCGTCCTTCCCAAGCGCGGCCTCTACGACATCGTCTTCGACTCGCCCACGGCGCAAACCGCCGGTCGGTTCCGCTTTCGCCTCTGGATCTCGGACACCACGGCGCCGCGCATCAGGCTGCTCTCACGGTCGGTTCGGGCCGGGGGCGCGCTCCGCCTCGTCGTCACGGACGGCGGCTCGGGCGTCTGGCCCGGCTCCTTGCGTGCGCTCGTCGACGGGCGCCGCGCTCCCGTGCGGTACGCATCGGGCGCGGGCAGGGCGAGCGTCGACGTGGGCGATCTCAGCACGGGCCGCCACACGCTCGTCTTCCGCGCGTCCGACTACCAGGAGACGCGCAACCACGAGAACGTGTATCGGATCCTGCCGAATACGCGGACGCTGAGAACGACCTTCCGCGTCCGCTGACGAAGACCCGAAGCAGAACGAGCGGGGTCGTCGGCGCGCCGGCTCAGGATCTGGTCGTGACGGTCTCGGGCTCGTGGGCGACCGGAGCTGCTCCTGCCGTTCGCTCGAGCCACGGCTTCGCCTCGAGCCGCTCGAACGTCTCCCGCG
>JACVSB010000047.1 GCA_014534155.1 Thermoleophilia bacterium | reverse complement strand
TGGTCGTCCCCGGGACGACGTGCCTCGGCGTCGAGTACTTCTGCTTCCAGGGCGACGAGATCTGGGAGATGCCGGACGACCGTGCAGTCGCGCTCGCCACGGAGGAGCTCGCCCGCATCGGTCTCATTGACGCTCGGCACGTCTTCGACGGCGTCAAGGTCCGCGTCCCCAAGGCCTACCCGATGTACGACATGCAGTACGAGGATGCCGTCGCGACGATTCGTGACTACCTGCGCGGATTCCGGAACCTGCAGACGTGCGGGCGAAACGGACTGCACCGCTACAACAACCAGGATCACTCCATGTGGACGGCGATCCTCGCGTCCCTCAACCTCCTCGAGGGCGCGGCGCACGACGTCTGGTCGGTGAACACGGACAGCGAGTACCTCGAGGAGGGCGAGGCAGTCGACGAGCTTCTCGCCGCTCCGCTCGAGCTCGAGGCAGGCCTCCGAGGGGCGGCTCGATGACGCTCTCCCCCTCGGACCAGCGCCTCCTCCGCGACGTCTCGCCCGCCGCGCCGAACGGCGACGCGGCGACGAGCCGACACGGCGACCCTCTCTCGCCGGACGAGGCGCTCTCCGACGTCTCGATCATCATCGTCTCGCACAACTGCCGCGACTACCTCGAGCGGACGCTCAGGGCGGTTACGGGGCGAGCGTACGAGGTCGTCGTCGTCGACAACGCCTCGAGCGACGGCAGCGTCGAGCTCGTCCGGGCCGGCTTTCCGGATGTCCGCCTGCTCGCGCTGGAGACGAACCGCGGCTTCGGCGCGGCCAACAACGCGGCGATGCACGTCGCCCACGGCCGCTACTTTCTCCTGCTCAACCCGGACGCGTGGCCGCTCGACGACGCGGTCGAGCGGCTGGCGGCCTTCGCCGACGAGCACCCCCGAAGCGCGGTCGTCGGTCCACGCCTCGTGAACGAGGACTTCTCCCCGCAGCGGTCGGTCTTCGGCTACCCGCTGCGGCCGCTCTCCCTCGCTGCATGGACGGCCTTCCCACACGCGGTCAGCGGCCTGTACACGGCCTCGAAACGGCTCCGGAACGGGAACGGGCTCTCGCCGCCTGATCCAGAGGGCCGGACGAACGGCCACGGCGGCGCCGTCGCGCCGTCCGAGTTCCTCTCGGGTGCTGCGCTCCTTCTTCGCCGCGACGCCGTCGAAGCCGTGGGAGGATTCGACGAGCGCTTCTTCATGTACAGCGAGGAGACCGACCTCATCTACCGTTTGCGCCAGGCCGGATGGTGCGTCGACTTCTGCTCCGACGCCGAGTTCGTCCATATCGGCGGCGCCTCCACGCGCCGCGTGAAGAGCCGGATGTACCGTGAGCAGCTCCTCTCCTACCTCCGCTTCCTCGCCAAGCACGACGGTCCGACGCGGGCTGAGCAGGCACGCCGGTGGCTCGTGCACGCGCTGCGCCTTCGCGCGGTCTTCGCGGGCGACGGGCAGGCAGATATGTACCGCGACTCGGCGCGCTGGTTCGCGTCGGCGCCGGCCGACGAGCTCCTCCGCGACTCCGACTAGCGTTCCTCCCGCCCCCCGCGGCTGCGGGCCCGCCGGCACCGGCGGCAGACCGCAGGGAGGGGAACGCGATAGGTGACCTGACGAGGCTCCTCGCGCTGCTGCACCCCGATGGCCCGGCCGCGACCGCCCGTGCCCTCCGCGGAGCGCCGGCGGGCGCCGTTCTGCCTGAACGCGCCTTCGGTGGCGCCGAGCCGGCCGACCTCGTCGTGGTCGCGCCGTCGCGCGACGAGGCCTCGCAGGACGGCTGGCTCGAGCAGGCGGTGCCGGACGCCGTGCGAGCGCTCCCTCCCCGGGGTGCCGTCTACGCCCTCGTCCCGCCGCGCAGGCGAATGCGCGTGCGCCGGCTCCTCCTCCGTGCAGGGCTCTCCGTCGAAGCCGCCGTCGCGCACGTTCCAAGCGGCGACTCGCCCCGCTACCTCGTACCCCTGACGGCGGCTTCGCTCGCGCGCTTCGCGGCGCTCGCCGGGGCCAGGGGGCGCCTGAAGCGGCTCGCGCTCCTCGCCCGCCTTCCGCGCCTCAGCGTCCTCCTCGCTCTCGTGCTCCCGTCCGTCGGCCTCGTCGCTCATCGCGGCGACCGGTCGCTCTGGGACTGGCTCCGTCGGCTCGACCCTCTCCTCGCGGACGCCGAGGGCGCGGTCGTGCAGGCCACGTGGCGCCGACCCGTCGAGTCCGCGGTCCTCTACCCGTTCGAGCGCGCGGGTCGCGCCCCCGTCGTCGTCAAGGTCGCCCTCAGCGAGCGGGTCGCCGCCGGTCACGCAGCCGAGGCCTTGCTCCTCGACCGGTTGGGCGAAGCAGCGCGGGCGGCGGGCGCAGACGTACCCGAGGTCCGCTCGGCACGTCGGTCGGGAGCGGGCCACCTGCTCGTGGAGACGGCCGTGACCGGCCGGTCGGCGGCGACTCTCCTCGCCGGTCGACCGGAACGGCTGGCAGACGTCGTCCACACGGTGGTCGGGTGGCTCCTCCGCTGGAACGCGAGCACGCAGACGCGCGCCGAGCTCGACTGGGAGCGACTCGAGAGGGACGTCCTCACGCCCGCGGAGCGCCTCGCGCCGCTTCTCGTCGCGGGCGAGCGCTACCGCGCCTGGCTCTCCGACCGCTGCTCGCGTCTCCGCGGGACCCCCGTCCCGCTCGTCGCGGCGCACAACGACCTGACCGCCTGGAACGTCTTCCTCGACGGAGAGCTCCCGCTCGCGGTCGTGGACTGGGAGACCGCCAGCGAGCACGCGCTCCCGTTCTTCGACTTCTCCTACGCCGTCGTCGATCTCGCCGCCGCCGCCACTCGCTACCGAGACCGGACCGTAACCTTCGACGCATGCTTCGCCCCCGGCGGCCACCTCGCGCGTCTGGTCGACCCGCTTCGCGCCCGGCTCGCCGACGAGCTCGTCGTGCCGTCCGAGCTCGCCGAGCTCTGCTTCCACGCCTGCTGGCTCCACCATGCGGTCAACGAGCAGGACGCGAGCGCAGGGGCGCAGCGACCGTTCCTCGAGATCGTCCAGCGCCTCTGCAAGCGCGTAGTCACCGGGGAGGGTCGGCGGCCGTGACGCCCCCGCGCCGGCGGCTCCTCGTCCTCGTGCCGTTCCCGCCCCGCAGCGACGCGCCGCACGGAGGCGCGCGCGTCATCGCGGAGCTCCTCTCTCACCTCGTCGCGAAGCACGACGTCGCGTGTCTCTACCTCCGGTCCCCGCGCGAGGAGGCCATGGACGAGGAGCTCGCCCGCGGGTGCGCTCTCGCCGAGGAAGTGCGCAGGCCGGACGGCTCGGACTCCCGCCCCGCCGCAGCCTTCCGGGCGGCGCGCCTCGGGAGTGCGTTCGTCCGCGGCCGGCCGGTGTGGGTCGAGGACTGGAACGTCCGTGCGTACGCCCGTCGCGTGGGTGCGCTCGTGCGGACGTGGGCTCCCGACATCGTTCAGATCGAGTTCCACGTCATGGCGCAGTACGTGCGCGCGCTTGCCGGCGCGCCCGCTCCGCGCGTGCTCACGGTTCACGAGCCGGGAGCCGACGCCGCGAGGGACCGGTGGTCGGACGAGGCGGGAGTGCGCCGCGTCCTCCGCCGCGCGGACCTCTCCGCGTGGATCCGCTACGAGCGCGAGCGACTCGCGGACGTGGACGCCCTCGTCTGCTTCACCGAGCGCGACCGCAACGCGCTCGAGCGACTCGGGACGACGACGCCGATCCACCGGATCCCGTTCGGCCTGGCCGTGCCCGCCGTCCCGCTCGATCCGGTTGGTGCCTTCCCGCCCAACCTCGTCTTCGTGGGGAACTTCGTCCATCCGCCGAACGTCGATGCCGCCACGCGCCTCGTCCGGGCGATTCTCCCGGCGCTCGAGAAGCGGCATCCGGACATCTCGCTCTCGATCGTGGGCGAGGATCCCGCCGGTCGTGCCCGAGCGTTCGCCGGAGGCGCGGTGACGGTCACCGGCCGCGTGGACGACGTGACGCCGTACCTCGACCGCGCGGCGCTCGTCGTCCTGCCGCTTCGCCTCGGCGGAGGGATGCGCGTCAAGCTTCTGGACGCGCTCGCGGCCGGCAAGGCGGTCGTCGCCTCACCGCTCGCGGCCGAGGGGCTGGACGTCGTCGACGGCGAGCACCTGCGGCTCGCCGAGAGCGACGGGGAGTTCGCGGCCGCGGTCGACGAGCTCCTCGGCGACGAGACGGCGCGCGCAGGGCTCGCACGCCGCGCCCGCGAGTGGGCTCTCGCGAACGCGAGCGGTGGGAGGGCCGCGCGCGAGTACGCCGCTCTCTACGAGACGCTTCTCGGCAAGCGGGCCTCCGCCGGACAGGCGGCGTGACGGGCTGGGGCGCCGTCTCCGTCGCGATCTCGACGCGCGAGCGCGCGGATGCGCTCGCGCGCTGCCTCGACGCGCTTCTCTCGGGAACCGCACCGCCGGCGGAGGTCGTCGTCGTGGATCAGAGCGCGGGGGACGAGACGCGTGCGGTGGTGGAAGCGCGGAGCGGCCGGGGAGCGACGGTCGTGTACGTCCGCCACGCGGCGCAGGGCCTCTCGGCCTCCCAGAACGAAGCGGTTCGGTCGGCGAGCAACGCGGTCGTCGCCGTGCTCGACGACGACTGCGTGCCGGCGGCCGACTGGGTCGAGCGGATCGCGGCAGCCTTCTCCCGGCCGTCGCTGGACGTCCTCACGGGGCCGGTCCTCCCGCTCGGGGCGGACCTACCCGAGCGCTACGCGGTCGCCTCGCGCACGGGCAAACGAGCGCGGACATTCGGGCGCTGGGCAGCTCCGTGGGCGGTCGGAAGCGGGAACAACTTCGCGCTTCGGCGCGCGTGGTACGAGGGCGTCGGCGGCTGTGACGAGCGCCTCGGCGCCGGGAGCCCGGGCGGGGCGGCGAACGACATGGACCTCTTCTACCGGCTCCTTCGTGCCGGCGCGCGGATCCAGTACGACCCCGCCCTCGTCGTCTTCCACGAGCGAAAGACGCGAGCCGAGCGCCTGGGCCGCCGCTTCCCCTATGGCTTCGGAATGGGCGCCGCGTGCGCGATCTGGGTTCGCGAGGGCGACCCCAACGCGGGCCTCGTGTTCGTTCGCTGGCTCGGACTCCGCTCGCGCCGTGCGGCACGGGCGCTCGTGAGCGGGCGCTTCCTCGGCGTCCGCGAAGAGGCGCTCGTCCTGCGCGGGACGTTGGCCGGGTTGCGCTACGGGGTCGGGGTGGCGCGCGCGCCGCGCCGCCTCGCGGGCGGTGGGGACGCCGGCGGCGTCGCCTCGCAGGGGTTGCAAACGCGCTCGTGAGCGATCCGCTCGACGTCACCGTCGTCATCCCGACGCGCGACCGCTGGGCCCTTCTCTCCGAGACCCTCGAGGCGGTGCTCCGCCAGCAGGGAGTCTCGTTCGACGTCGTCGTCGTCGACGACGGCTCCGCCGACGAGACGCGGGCGAAGGTCGCGGGTCTCGGCGACGGCCGCGTCCGCGTCGTACGGCACGAGCGCTCGCTCGGCGTCGCGCGCGCGCGAAACGCCGGCATCGCGGCAGCGCGCGGGGAGTGGATCGCGTTCCTCGACGACGACGACCTCTGGTCGCCGCACAAGCTGCGCCGCCAGCTGGATGCTGCCTCGCCGTCGTCGGTCTTCGCGTACGCCGCGGTCGCCGTTCTCGACGAGTCCGGCCGGGTCGCGCGCTACGCGCCGGCGCCGGATCCCCGGACGCTGCGCCGCCGCCTCCTCGAACGGCCGATGATCCCGGCCGGTGGATCGAACGTCGTGGCGAGAACGGCCGTCGTGCACGAGCTCGGCGGGTTTGACGAGAACCTGGCGCAGCTCGCCGACTGGGATCTCTGGATCCGCCTCGCCGGGGCCGGGACGGCTGCGGCCTGCCCCGACGTCCTCGTCGGCTACCGAAAGCACGCGACGAACATGCTCCTGACCGACCCCCGCGACGTCCTCCAGGAGTTCGCGTACCTTGTCCGCAAGCACGACGCCCCCGCACGCGAGCACGGTGTGCGGTTCAGCGACGCCGCCATGGCGCGCTGGGTCGCGGTCGGGTACCGGCGCGCCGGGCGGCGTCGGCGAGCGGCGGCCCTCTACCTCAGCGCGGCGCGCGACGAGCGCCGCCCCGCGGACCTCGCCCGCGCCGGCGCCGCTCTCGCCGGGAGCTGGACGATGAGGATCGGCCGCCGAAGCGCGTCCCCGCCGCCCGCCTGGCTCAAGCCCTACCTCGAAGCGCGGCGATGACGCTGCGCGCGAGACGCAGGGCCTGGAGGCTCGGTGATGCCTCGGTGCCGATGCGGGGGATGCGGAGTGGGTCGACGCCGGCCGAGACCGGCCGGCCGCCCCCTTCGAAGCCGAGGGCGTATCCGCTTTCGCGGGCCGCACACGCCACGCGGACGTCTCCCAGCCCGTGCGGGTAGGCGATCATCGTGACCGACCGGCCAGCCGCGGCCGCGAGCTCTGCGCGCCCCTCGACGAGCGCGCGCGCGAGAGCCTCGTGGTCGAGCGACGGGAGCGGGTCGTGGCGGACCGTGTGGAAGCCGATCTCGAAGCCGGCCGAGGCGAGGGCGCGGACGTCGCTCGCGCGCAGGCCCGTCCCTTCGGGGTCGGGGCCGAGCCCGTCACCGAGCCAGGCTGCGACGGAGTCCCGCTCGGGCGGCGTCAACGCCTGCACGGCGCGCGCAAGCTCGCGCGGCGGTCGCCTCGTCCCGTGCGGCCGCGTCCCGGCGAGCATCGGCAAGGCGAGCAGGTCGTCGCGCCCCTCGTCGTAGGCTCGCTGCAAGCGCTCCCACCAGAATGCGCACGGCGCACGCAGAGAGGCGCCGGTAAGGAAGAACGCCGCGGGCAAACGCAGGCGCTCGAGCACCGGCGCCGCGAGCTCGACGTGGCTGCGCGCGTCGTCGTCGAACGTGATCGCGACCGGGTACCGCTCCCCCCGCCGTCGCACGCGTGCGGCGGCGAGAAGCTGCGAGGGAGGGACGACGTCGTATCGCGAGCGAAGACGGCGAAGCTGCGCTTCGAACCCCGCGACAGGAACGCTCGGCACCACCTCGTCGTCGGGCGCTCTCGCCTGCTCACGGACCTCGTGGTAGAGGAGCACCAGGCCGAGAGGAGGGCTCGACGCGCGGGCCGAGAGCTCACCGATGCTCGCCGCAGCGGGGGCCGCCGCTCGCGCGAGACGACGCGCGACGGATCGGTGCGCGGAATCGCGTGCGCGTACTACCTCCCGGGACGCCTCCCCGTTTCCTCGAGGCACGCCGCCTATCCTGCCGCACGCGGGCTGGGCGGCCGACCCCGGCGTCGCCGCGCCTGCGGCTAGCCTCTTCTCGTGGACGCGATCGAGACCCTCGACCTGCGTCGGACGTACCGGACCTCGACAGGCTCGCTACGCCGGCGGTCGGTTGAGATCGAGGCCGTCCAGGGCATCTCGCTGGCCGTGCCGCGCGGAGAGCTCTTCGGGCTCCTCGGCCCGAACGGCGCGGGCAAGACGACGACGATCAAGATCCTGACCACGCTCCTCATACCAACTTCGGGCTCGGCCCGCGTCCTCGGGCACGACGTCGTGCGAGACGTCCGGGACGTGCGACGGCAGATCGGCTACGTCTTCGGCGGAGATCGCGGGCTGTACGAGCGTCTCTCGGGGCTCGACAACCTCCGCTACTTCTGCGAGCTGTACGCGGTTCCGGCCCGGGAGCAGAAGCGGCGGATCGGGTCCCTCCTCGACCTAGTCGGGCTCACGGGGCGCGAGCGCGAGCGGGTGGAGGGCTACTCCCGCGGGATGCGCCAGCGCCTCCACATCGCGCGCGGCCTCCTGCACGACCCGGCGGTCGTGTTTCTCGACGAGCCGACGATCGGTCTCGACCCGGTCGGTGCGCGCGAGCTTCGTTCTATCGTCACGACGCTTGCGGAGACGGGGAAGACGATCCTGCTGACGACGCACTACATGTTCGAAGCAGACGAGCTCTGCGACCGGATCGCCGTCATCAACCGAGGGCGGATCGTCGGAGAGGGGACCCCCGCGGAGCTGAAGCGGCGCGTCGCCGAGGAGACGGTCGTCGAGATCGAGGCGTACGGCGTACCGGATGACGTGATCGCGCGTCTTCGCCGGGCTCCGGGCGTCACGTCCGTCTCGGTCGACGTCCGCGACCAGTCGCAGGTCCTGCTCGTTCGCTCCCCGCGCGGGCGCGGGCGGCCGGACGAGCTCCTCCCCCTCCTCGACGGAGCGCGAATCGGGCGGATGACGACACGTGAGCCGACCCTCGAGGACGCGTACGTCGCGCTCGTCACGGACGACTAGTGCTTCGCCTCCTCTGGCTCGGCTCCCTCCTCTCGATGCGGTCGCTCTCCCAGTCCGCGTTCTTCCTCGTCACGTCTGTCATCCAGCCCGTGATCTTCGCGACGATCGCCTTCTACATGTTCAAGGCGGGCGTCCGGGAGGAGTCCCTCCTCTACGCGGCGCTCGGCGCCGGTCTCATGGGGGTCTGGGGCTCGACCCTGTTCGGGTCCGGGGCGCTCCTCCAGTGGGAGCGGTGGCAGGGGACGCTCGAGCTCCTCGTGGCCGCACCGCGCCCCTTCGTCCTCATCGTGCTTCCGATGACGCTCTCGACGTCGATCGTCGGCGTCTACTCGCTCGTCGCCACGCTCGTCTGGGGACGGCTCGTCTTCGGGGTGCCGCTCGCCCTCGCCCACCCGTTCCTCTTCGCCCTCGCGCTCGTCGCGACGCTCGTCAGCCTCGGCCTCCTCGGACTGCTCATCGCGTCCTCGTTCGTCCTCTACCGCCACGCGAGCGCACTCACGACCTTCCTCACCTATCCGGTCTGGCTCGTCGCGGGCCTGCTCGTACCCGCCTCCGCGCTTCCGGGCTGGGCGGCGAGCCTGGGCTGGTTCCTCGCCCCGAGCTGGGGCGGGCGCGCGCTGCGCGAGGCCGCGTTCGGCGGCGACCCGCTCCCGGCCATCGGGATGTCGCTCCTGCTCGGCGCGGTCTACGTCGCCGTGGCCGCCCTCGTCCTGCGCGTCTTTCTCCGCCTCGCCCGGGAGCGCGCCACGCTCTCCCTCACGTGAGCTCGCTGCGGGTCTTCCTGATCGGAGGCGCGATCGCGTACCGCGCGCTCTTCAACTGGGTCCACCCCGCGATGTACATCCCGACGCTGATCGGGGCGCCGCTCTTCCAGATCCTCTTCTTCGCGTACCTCGGGCGCTTCGCCGGGCTCGAGTCGGACGCGTTCTTCGTGGTCGGGAACGCCGTGCAGGCGTGCGGGATGGCGAGCATCTACGGCATGACCATGGCGATAGCGAACGACCGCTGGTTCGGAACGCTCGCTCCCCTCCTCGCGACCCCGGCACGCCGCCTCCCGCTCTTCCTCGGCCGGGCGCTCCCGTTCGTCGTCAGCGGCCTCGTCGTCTCGGCCTTCGGCCTCGCCGCCGGCCGCCTGCTCCTGCGCTTCGATCCCCCGCGCGAGGCTCTGCCGGCGCTTGCGCTCGTCGTCGTGGTCACGGTCGTCTCGTGCACGTCCTTCGGGCTCGTTCTCGGCTCGCTCGGCCTGGCCGCCCGCGACGTCTACCTGATCGCCAACGTGGCGTACTTCCTGATGCTGCTCCTCTGC
>JACVSB010000307.1 GCA_014534155.1 Thermoleophilia bacterium | reverse complement strand
GCGGGGAGCTGGACGAGGTGGCGGCGGAGGCGGTACGGCGCCCGGGCGCGCGCGCGAACCCGCGGCGCGCGAGCGCCGGCGAGGCCGCGTCGCTCCTGCGCGAGATCTGGTAGTCCGCGGCAAGGGGAGCTCCTCGGGCCGTTCGTAGAATGCCCGCCGATGGCGATCCCCGAGCTTCGCAGGCGGCTCGACCAGCTTCCCGGCTGGCTGACCTACGAGGAGGGCGAGACGCTCTACCGTCTCGCCCGCATGTGCACCGGCCGGGGGGTCATCGTCGAGATCGGCTCGTGGCGCGGGAAGTCGACGATCTGCCTCGGTCTCGGCTCGAAGGAGGGGAACCGCGTCCCCGTCTACGCGGTCGACCGCCACACCGAGGGCACCTTCCGGGACTTCCGGGAGAACGTCGAGGCGGCGGGCATCGCCGAGCTCGTGCGTCCGGTCCGGGGGCTCTCGCAGGACGTGGCCGTGGACTTCACCGAACCGATCGAGCTCCTCTTCATCGACGGCGCGCACCAGTACGAGCTCGTGAAAGCGGACTGGGAGCGCTGGGTGCCGAAGGTGGTCGAAGACGGGTTCGTCGTCATGCACGACACGACGGGGTTTCCGGGCGTGCGGCGCGTCGCCGAGGAGGAGATGTACAAGTCGCACGCTTTCAAGGACGTGCGCTTCGTCTTCAGCACGATGACGGTCGGGCGCAAGGTCCCGCGGACGAGCCGGCTCGACCGGATCCGCAACCGCTTCGCGCTCGCGCTCATGCGCTCGCTCGTGGCCGTCAGGGCGCTTGGCGGCCGGCGGATTCCGAAGCCGCTCGTGCGCGCGGGGCGGCGTGCGCTGAGGACGATCAACTGAGCGTGGCGGACGACTGGCGGCTCGTCGTCGAGCTCTCCCGTGAGGACGAGGCGCGCGAGCTCGTGTCGTGGCTGCGGGAAGTCGAGCTCGCGGGCCCCGAGCGCGACCGCCTCGGCGAGCGCGTGATCGTGAGCCGCGAGGGAGGAACGGTTTTCCTCTACGCCGACACGGAGGAGCGGGCACGGTCGGCGGCGGGCCTCGTCGGCGGACGGCTGGGGGGAGCGGCCGCCGCTCCCCTCCGTCTCACGCGGTGGCATCCGGTCGCCCAGTCGTGGGAGGACGCTGCCATCCCGCTGCCCGAGACGGAGGAGGAGCGGCGCGAGGAGCACGAGCGCCGGCAGGCCCGTGAGGCTCGCGCCTCACGGCGTGCGGGACACGGCGAGTGGGAGGTCCGCGTCGAGTTGCCGAGCCACCAGGCCACCGTCGAGTTCGCCGAGCGCCTGGCGGCGGAGGGCGTCCCCACGGTGCGCCGCTACACGTTCGTCCTCGTCGGCGCCGAGAACGAGGATCACGCGCACGAGCTGGCCGCGCGGCTCGAGCGCGAGGCACCGGCCGGCTCGCGGATCGAGGTAGAGCCGGGCGGGCAAATGGTCTGGGAGGTCGCCCCCGCGAACCCGTTCGCCGTCTTCGGCGGTCTCGGGGCCTGACGCCGCTCCCGCCCGGCGCAGATGTGGGCGCAGGCAGCACGCCGCGTGGGCCGCGCGCGGATCTTGCGCCCGCTCGAGATCCGCGACTTCGCGCTCCTCTGGAGCGCGATGAGCGTCTCGCTCCTCGGCGACGGGATCTACTTCGTCGCGATCGCGTGGCAGGTCTACGAGATCTCGAACGCGCCCACTGCGCTCGCGGTCGTCGGGGTCGCGTGGACGCTCCCCAACGTGCTCCTCCTC
Organism: Thermoleophilia bacterium; assembly: GCA_014534155.1. Next base: position 66 of record JACVSB010000307.1, on the reverse strand, counting down.
CTCGTGGGCGGCGTTCTCTCGGACCGCTTCGACCGCCGCGGCCTCATGATCGTCTCGGACGTTGTG
>JACVSB010000090.1 GCA_014534155.1 Thermoleophilia bacterium | reverse complement strand
GCGCGGCCTCGTCGAGAAGCGCGAGGCGTACCGCCACTCGGTCGCCCTGTGCGAGCGCTGCGAGAACCGGATCGAGCCGCTGATCTCGCTCCAGTGGTGGTGCTCGATGGACGAGCTGAAGAAGCCCGCCCTCGCTGCGCTGCGCGACCGGCGCGTTCGCTACCACCCGGAGTCCCAGCACCGCTTCGCGGTCGAGTCGCTCGAGAACGCGCCCGACTGGTGCATCTCGCGGCAGCTCTGGTGGGGGCACCAGCTGCCGATCTGGGAGTGCGGGGAGGGTCACCTCACCGTGCAGGAGACGGACGCCGTCGCCTGCGCCGAATGCGACTCGCTCGAGATCCGCCGCAGCGAGGACGTTCTCGACACGTGGTTCTCCTCGGCGCTCTGGCCCTTCGCGACGCTCGGCTGGCCCGACGAGACGCCGGACCTCCGCTCCTTCTACCCGGGAGACCTCCAGACGACGGCGCGCGAGATCATCCGCCTCTGGGAGAACCGGATGATTTTCTCCGGCCTCGAGCTCCTCGGGGAGATCCCGTTCACCGACGTGATCATCCACTCGACGGTGCTCGCGCCGGACGGGCGCCGCATGTCGAAGAGCCTGGGGACAGGGATCGACCCGCTGGACGTGATCGCAGCCCACGGGGCGGACGCGACGCGCTACGGGCTCCTCAAGATGTCCTCTACGCAGGACGTCCGCTTCTCGTACGGGGCCGTCGAGGAGGGGCGCAAGCTCGCGAACAAGCTCTGGAACGCAAGCCGGCTTCTCCTCGAGGGTCGAGCAGGAAAGACCAGGCCGGAGCTCCGCCCCGCCTCCGTCGAGGAGCGGTGGATCCTCGCGCGCCTGGACGCCGGTCGAGGTCGCGCCGAGGACGCGCTCGACCGCTACGAGTTCGCGTCCGCGGCGAGCGAGCTCTACCGCCTCACCTTCGACGACTTCTGCGACTGGTACGTGGAGGCGGTCAAGCCGCGCCTCTACGCGCGCGACGGGGACGCGATCGCGACGGCGCTCGCGGCGCTGGAGCTGCTCCTCCGGCTCCTGCACCCCGTCCTGCCGCACGTGACCGAGGAGATCTGGAGCCACTTCCACCCGCCGGCGGAGCGTCTGATCCGCGCCCCGTGGCCGGAGGCGAACAGCACGTACGAGGACGCGTACGTCGCGCTCGACCGCGTCCAGGACGCCGCTGCGATCTTCCGTCGCAGCGGGGTGAGAACCGCGCTTGACGGGGACGAGGAGCGAATCTTCGAGGCCGTGGTGAAGCCGGGGAGGGTCAAGGTCGACGGTGCGGGGCGAGCGGCCGAGATCGAGCGGCTGCGCAAGGAGGTGGCGCGCGCGGAGCGGATGCTCGCAAACGAGCGCTTCCTCGCGAACGCGCCGCGCGACGTCGTCGAGGGCGAGCGCGAGAAGCTCGCGCGCTACCGCCGCGAGCTCGCCGCGCTCGAGCGTTGACGCCTGCACAAGAGACGCTCGCCTGGCTCGAGCGGCTCGGGTTCTTCGGGATCCACCTCGGCCTCGAGCGGATGCACGCCCTTCTCGAGCAGTTCCACCACCCCGAGCGCCGGTTCCGCTCGCTCCACGTCGTCGGCACGAACGGCAAGACGAGCGTCAGCAGGATGGCCGAAGCGCTCCTCCTCGCAGAGGGCATGTCTGTCGGCACCTACACGTCGCCACACGTGACGGACTGGCCCGAGCGGATCCGCGTCAACGGGGCCGACATCCGCGACTTCGTCGGCGCGGTCGAGCGCGTCCGGCCCGCGGCCGAGGAGGTCGGTGCCTCGCAGTTCGAGGTGCTGACGGTCGCGGCTCTCGTCGCGTTCGCCGAGGCGGGCGTCGACGTGGCCGTCGTCGAGGCGGGCCTCGGCGGCCGCCTCGACGCGACCAACGTCGTGGGAGCGGAGGTCGTCGTCCTTACGAACGTCGCGCTGGAGCACGTGGAGCACCTCGGCCGCTCGCGCGAGGAGATCGCCCGTGAGAAGCTGGCGGTCGTCCATCCGGGCGCTGCCGTTGTCCTCACGGAGCCCGAGTGGGAAGGGCTCGCGCGCGAGCGAGGGGCGACGCGCGTGCTCGTCGTCAGCCCCGCGAACGTCGCCGTCGCCCACGCCGCCGCGCAGGAGCTCCTCGGCCGCCCGCTCGACGCCCGCGCCGCAGACGACGTCTTCGTCCCCGGGCGCCTGGAAGAGCGGGGCGAGCGCCCCCTCGAGATCTGGGACGGCGCGCACAACACCGCCGGGGTCGCCTACCTCCTGACACGGCTTCCCCGCCGGGACTGGGTGCTCGTGCTCTCGATTCTCGCCGACAAGGACGCCGAGCGGATGCTCGCGGCGTTCTCGCCGCTCGGCCGGCGTCTCGTCGCGACGACGTCGGGGTACTCGCGCGCACTCGCGCCCGACGAGCTCGCCCGGCGCGCGCGGCCGTTCTTCCAGCGGATCGAGGTCGTGGTGGATCCGCTCGAGGCCCGCGCGCGCGGCCGCGAGGCCGCCGGCCACGACGGGGCGCTGCTCGTCTCGGGCTCGCTCTACCTCGTGGCCGCCCTTGCTGCCGTCCGACGCGCCGACGTAGCATGGGATGGGTCCGCGAACGTGTGAGCGTCTTCGTACTGGCGACGGTTGTCCTCTCGGCGATCGTCGCGCTTGCGTTTGGCGCAGGATGGCTCGTCGGAAGGATCCTGCTTTGACCAGCCAGATTCTCCTCCTCCAGGCGAACGACGAGGACGCGTTCGGGTCGGTCAAGAGCTTCTTCGACTCGGAGATCTGGCTCCTCATCCGGAACGTCACGATCTTCTTCGTCCTCGTCTTCTGGGCGGCCAGCGCCTGGTGGGTCTACAAGGACGCGCGTCGGCGGATCGAGGACCCCTGGCTTCTCGCGATGGCCGTCGCGCTCGGAGTCTTCCCGCCCTTTCTCGGCCCGCTCATCTACATGCTCTTCCGGCCGCCGGAGTACGTCGATGACGTGCGCGAGCGGGAGCTCGAGATCCGGGCGATGGAGGAGAGCCTGGGCGCCGACCGCTGTCCGGTCTGCCGCGCCGACATCGACCCCTCGTTCCTCTCCTGCCCCGTCTGCACGACGAAGCTGAAGCAGGCGTGCCGGAGGTGCAAGCAGCCGCTGGAGCCGCTCTGGCAGATTTGCCCGTACTGCGAGACGCCGGTCGAGGCGCCTCGGGCGGTGGAGAACCTCTAGGCCGGCCGTGTCGCGCCCCGAGCTCGTCGTCGTCCTCGCGCAGCACGCGGGCCACGGGTCCGGCGGTGGCCAGACGGTCATGACGGTCTTCCTCGTCGCCGTCCTCGCCGCCGTGTGGGTCGCGCTCGGCGTCGTCTGCTGGATCTTCTGGCGCGCGAAGAAGCGCGAGGACGAGGCCCGCGCGGGCAAGGAGGTGAAGTGGAGCGCACCCTCGTCCTGATCAAGCCCGACGCTGTGCAGCGGCGCCTGGTCGGGGACATCGTGGCGAGGCTCGAGCGCCGCGGTCTCGTGCTCCGCGCGGCGAAGCTCGTGCGTGTGGGGCGCGAGCTCGCCGAGCGTCACTACCTCGAGCACCGCGAGAAGCCGTTCTTCGGCGAGCTGGTCGAGTTCATCACGTCCGCGCCGACGCTCGCGCTCGTGGTCGAGGGCCCGTCCGCGATCCCCGTCGTCCGGGCCACGATGGGCGCCACGAATCCGGCCTCGGCAGCGCCTGGGACGATCAGGGGCGACTTCGCTCTCGCCATGCCCGACAACCTCGTGCACGGCTCCGACTCAGCGGAGTCCGCGGAGCGCGAGATCGGCCTCTGGTTCGCCGACGACGAGCTTGTCTGAGCGCGGCGATCTCGCGCTCAACGTGGCCGCCTGGACGAAGTACAACGCGGAGTGGACCGACCGCGAGGCGCTCGCTCGCTGGCAGGCGGACGAGATCGACTGGGGCGTGTGGTCGATTCCGGAGCGGGAGCTTGGCCTGATCGGGAGCGTCGCGGGCCTCGACGTCGTCGAGCTGGGCTGTGGGACGGCGTACTTCTCCGCGTGGCTCGCGCGCCGCGGCGCTCAGCCGGTCGGCGTCGACCCGACGCCCGCCCAGCTCGAGACCGCGCGGCGGTGCCAGCGCGAGCTCGGTCTCGAGTTCCCGCTCGTCGAGGCCGCCGCCGAATCCGTGCCGCTTCCCGACGAGTCGTTCGACCTCGCGCTCTCCGAGTACGGCGCGTCGATCTGGGCCGACCCGGCGCGATGGCTTCCGGAGGCGGCTCGGCTCCTGCGAGCGGGCGGTCGCCTCGTCTTCCTCGTGAACAGCCCGATCTCGATCGTCTGCTCTCCGGACGGCGCCGGGACGCAGGAGCGCCTCGTCCGGCCCCAGCGAGCGATGTACCGCGTCCACTGGGTCGAGGACGTGGTCAACTTCCATCCCCCGCACGGCGTGTGGACGGATCTGCTCGCAGCGAACGGCTTCGTGGTGGAGCGGCTCGTCGAGCTCTACGCGCCGGACGACGCCGAAGACCACGCGTACTACGACGCCGTTCCCGCCGAGTGGGCGAAGCGGTGGCCGTCCGAGGACATCTGGCTCGCTCGCAAGCGCTGAGCTCGCCGCCGTTGCGGCGCGGCGCCACCGCTACTCGACCGGGATCTCCTTGAACCTCCGCTCGACGGCGACGCCCTGCGCACGGCGGATCGCCGCCGCGACGAAGTAGACGACCAGGCCGCTCAGGAAGATCCCGAAGTTGAGGATCTTCGTGGACGTCTTCCCGGCGATGCCCGCGCTGGGGTCGGTCCAGAACGCCCACGCCATGATCCCGAGGGCGACGAGCGAGAGGACGCCGACGATCGAGACGAGCGGTATTCCGGCTACTCGCCAGCGAACCGGCGAGGACTCGAAGACGTCGCGCAGCCGGTACGGGAAGAGCACGGCTGCGACCGACACGAGCATGAAGCCGAGGATGAACCCGAAGATCCCGACGAGGGCGGCGAAGTCGTCCCAGTGCGTGAAGAGCCAGAGGGCGCCGACCGAGCCCGCGCCGACGAGGGTGAGAGCGTTCACGGGCGTGTGGAAGCGCGGATGCACGTCTCCAAGCTGACGCGGCATGAGGCCGTCGAGCGAGTACGCGAGGAAGTTCCGGCTCGCGTTCAGGATCTGCCCCGGGAGCCAGGTGTAGCTCCAGAAGATGAAGCAGAAGAGGATGAGGCCGGCGAGGAGCGTCGACCCCACGCCGAAGCCCGCGATCTGCGTGAAGGTGAAACCCTCCGAGGCCGCGATCTTGCCGAGGGTCTCGAGGCCGACGACCTTGTCCGCGAGCGCGAGGAGGAGCAGGAGGGCACTGACGGAGAGGAGGGCCGCGATCGGCATCGACCAGAGCTGCAGGCGCGAGGCGCGCCGGACCTCGCCGCCGATGTAGGCGGACGACTGGTTGAAGACCAGGTTGATGTAGACCCACGTGCCGGCGAGCATCGTCCACTTGAGCGAGAACGGGCCGCCGCTCGCGTACCCGGCGTCCGCCGCGGCGCTGTCGAGGCCCCCGCCGAGCGCGACGCCCGAGTTCTCCGTGAAGTTCGCCGCGAACGAGTCCGTTCCCTGGACGAGCCACGTGAAGACGACCAGGAGGAAGCCGAGGAGGCCGACGAGGAAGAGGGCGTTCTGGACGCGGAAGTAGATGTTCAGCCCGACGATGAAGAGCGCGACGAGGGTCACGATCAGGATCGACCCGACCACGAACGCTCCCAACGGCCCCTGCGCCCAGGCGCCGAAGCGCGCCATCCACTCCACGCCTGCGCGCTCGCCGACCGTGGCGAAGAACGGGCCGACGCCGAACATGGCGAAGAACGCGGACGGGACGCCGCCGTAGAGGAACCACCAGATGGTGTTGTTCCAGCTGGACATCATCCCCAGGGCCGGGTGGAGGACGCGCGAGACGTAGACGTAGTCGCCGCCGGAGCGGGGCATCGACGCCGCGAAGAAGGCGAAGACGAGCGACGTCGGGATGACGACGAGGAACGTGAGGACGGCCGTCAGGTAGAGATTCACCCCCGGGTAGAAGGCCGTGGAGTAGAGGAAGACGAGCAGGCTCATCAGCCCGATCGAGACGAAGTTCATGTTGTAGACGAGGACGTCCCACGTCCCCGCGGTCCGGACGAGCCCGGTTGCCTGCCGCTCGAAGGTCGCCGGTCGCGCTCGCTCCGCGTACTCAGCCATCGCCGCCTTCCTCCTCCTCGAAGGACACGTTCAGCCGCCCTGCCCGAGAGGGTGCGCCTCCGGAGAGCGTACTCGTCCCCGCCGACGAACGAGGGGCGCGGCGCTCATCCGGACACGAGCTGGTGGCGGACGACGCGGTCGCCCTCGACGTCGACGAGCGCGCCGTCGAGGACGCCCTCGCCGTAGACGCTCCCCGGGTTCAGGCAGAGCGTGCGGCCGATCATCGTGGCGCCGCGAGACTCATGGATGTGACCGTGCAGGCCGAGCAGCGGCTGGTGGCGCTCGATGAACGCGCGGACTGCCGTCGATCCGACCGGGACGAGGCGCGGCTCGCCGCCAGTCGTGACCACACGCAGGTCCTTCGTCAGCTCGGGTGCCTGGTCGAGTGTCGAGCGGAAGGGCGGGCAGTGGAGGTTGAAGATCGCTGGAACGCCGGGCTCGAGGCCGCCCGCTATCTCCTCGAGCTTCCGCTCGAGCTCGTCCTCGGGGAGCTCCCGCGGAGAGTCCCAGGGCGTCGGGTTCGCCCACGCCGAGGAGAGCATCTGGTAGCCGTCGAAGCGCACGACGCGACCGTCCGGGTTCACGACCGTCTCGGACCGCGCGAGCACGTCGTCTATCTCGAACTCGTCGTCGTTCCCCGGCATGACGAGACAGTGGACGCCGGCCCCGGCGAGCTTCTCCTCCGCGAGCCGGACCCACCGCGCCATCTCGTCGCGGAGGATCCGCCGCAGGAGCTCCTCACGGTAGCGCTCGTCGTGCTCGAGCCGGCGGTACTCTCGCTCGTCGCAACGGTACGGGTAGTGCCCGTTGAAGCGGATCCGCTTCTCG
>JACVSB010000325.1 GCA_014534155.1 Thermoleophilia bacterium | reverse complement strand
GGACGGTGTCGAGCACGGGCGCCGCGAGACGCCGGCCGTGCACCCGCTCGAGGGCACGGTCGAGGAATGCCGTGTCGAAGCGCGCGTTATGGGCGACGAGGACGCAGTCGCCCGCCCAGGCCAGGAACCGGCGCACGGACGTCTCGAGCGAAGGGGCGCCGTGCAAGTCGCGCTCCCTGATGCCCGTGAGGTCGGCGACCTCAGGCGGAAGGGATCGACGCGGCCGCACGAGCGTCTGGAACGTCGCGACGGGCTCGAGCCCGCGCAGGCGGACGGCGCCGATCTCGCAGATCTCCGCGGCCTGCGCGCTCAACCCGGTGGTCTCGAGGTCTACGACGACGAAGGTGGCCGCCTCGAGCGGGGCCTCTGTCCCGTCGTCGGCGAGCGCCACCGCGGCGCCCGCCCACGCGAGCCGGGCATCGCCGGCGACGACGTCGTCGAGGAGCGTGCGCGCGAGGCCCGCCGGAGCGTGCGAGAGCGCGAAGAGGACACGGGCCGCGTCGGCGGCCGGAACGCGTCCTCCCCGCGCCTGTACGAGCTCCACGAGCCGGTCGGCGGCATCGAGGGAGAGCTGCACGTCGCCACGATAGAACGTACGTTCGGACGGACACGGCTCGATGTGGCGGCCATATCGCCCTCTCGCCCGCGTCCCTCGCGGACGAGCAAGGCCCATTCGGCCCTATCAGAGGTGAGCCGCCGAACGGGCGGGCGCGGACGTGGCGGCGCGGGACGTCGGCTGCGAGCGGGGAGGCCGCTGCGAGGGTGCCCGGCACGGCGAGAGCCGCCTCTCGGCGGCCCTCGGCACACGCCGGAGAGGACGGGACCTGGCTAGGAGCCCTTGAGGGCGCTCTTCAGCTGGCTGCCGGCGGAGAACTTGGGAACCGTCGCAGCCTCGATCGTGACCCGCTCGCCCGTGCGCGGGTTCACGCCCTGGCGCGCGCCGCGCTGCTGCGCCGAGAACTTCCCGAAACCGGTGAACGAGACGGCCTCCCCCTGGCTGAGCGACTCCTGGATGGAATCGAGGAACGCATCGACCGCCTTGCCGGCGTCCTTCCGCGACAAGCCGCTCTTCGACGCGACGCGATCCACGAACTGAGACTTGGTTAGTGCCACTACGTCTCCTCTCCTAGCTCAACTTCGTCCCGAACTGGCTCGCAACCGTAACAGCGCTTCAGAAGTCACGCAACAGAGCCGTTTTTCGGCCTGCGAGGGCGGTCCGGGGCGAGGATGTCGACAGCCCGGAAGAGCGGGTGCAAACGGACCGCGTGCCGCGCGAGGGCGTCCGTCCCTCCTTCGTCTCGGTCGACGACGCACACCGCCGCCCGACACTCGAGGCCGACGTCGCGAAGCGCCCGCACCGCAGCGACGGCGGCGCCTCCGGTCGTGACCACGTCCTCGACGAGGCAGACGCGCTGCCCCGCTTCGAACACCCCCTCGACGCGCCGCTCGGTCCCGTAGGCCTTTGCGTCCTTGCGGACGATGAGGAAGGGCAGCTCGCCGGCGAGCGAGGCCGACGCGGCCAGCGCGACCCCGCCGAGCTCCGGCCCGGCGAGAAGCTCGGGCAAGCCGGCCGCCCAGCGCGCGCGCTCGGCGATCCGCCGCCCGAGCTCGCGGAGTAGCGCCGGGTG
>JACVSB010000177.1 GCA_014534155.1 Thermoleophilia bacterium | reverse complement strand
GTTCTCCCCGCCTCCCGGGCGCGGGCGACGAGCTCCGCGATCCGCTCGCAGGTCGCGCGGATCTCGCTCAGGAAGCGCGCGCGCTCGTCGCCGCTCGCGACCGTCTCGGGCAGAGCCGTCTCGACGTTGCCCCAGTCGGCTGCGTCGAGGCCGAGCTCGGCGATCCGGTCGCCGAGGCCGGCGTAGCGGATCGCGGAGGGGCCCATGTCGACGCCGCGGCGGCCGGCGCCGAGATCGAGCTCCGCGCCGATGATGACGACGTCGCGGGGCGCCACGCGCCGAATCATGCCTGGGCCTGCCCCTCGATCGTCTCACGGCACGGTCGGCTAGGCTGACGCGCAGGCGCGGCGAGGTAGCTCAGTTGGTAGAGCACACGGCTGAAAACCGTGGTGTCGCCGGTTCGATTCCGGCCCTCGCCATCCGGCAAGCGCGACACGTGCGAGCGGCCGCCGTGTCGGCAGCGGGTCAGTGATCCTCGAGCCCGGCGGGCACGAGGGCGCGAGCGCGGCGTGCAGGGCCGAGGGCGGCGACCCTCGCGCTCCGCGAGGTCCTTTCGCCGCACCGCCTCCCGGACGACGTGCGTGTCGGCGTAGCGGACGGTTCCGGCGGTAGTGTCGCCGCGGGCCAGGCCGCGAGGGCTCAGCGCCGCGCGAGGAGCGCCGTTCCGGAGCCAGCCGAGACCTCTTCGCGGCGCGTGAACCCGGTCAACCGGCGCTCCAGCGTCTCCGGCGGGACGTAGATCGGCGTCTCCGCCCCGTTCGAGAAGGCGACGACGAGAGCGCCTTCCGGCGAGGTGACGCGGTCGAGCGCGTCGAAGAAAGGAATCATGTTCGCGAGGACGACCAGGTCGAAGGCGTTCTCGGGAAAGGGGAGACTCGCCGCGTCGGCGACCTGATAGCGGACCCGCCCGCGCAGCTCCGGTGCCAGGAGGGAGTTCGCCTCCTCGACCATCTCGGGGGCCAGGTCGACACCGATGACCTGCGCGGCGGGGTAGCGGCCGGCGAGGAAGCGCGCGGCCCGCCCGGTTCCGGTCCCGAGATCGAGGATCCTGGCCGGCTGGTGCTCCAGCCGCTCGAGGGCAGCCGCGAGCGGGGCCATGGAGTCGGCCGAGCGGCGGGCGTCCCAGCTGGGCGCAAGCGCGTCGAACTGCCGGCGCACGAGCGGGCGAAGCAGCGGCCAGAGGCGTGGGCTCGCGACAGACGCTCGCGTCGCCACCCGCGCGAACCGTCGCCCTGCGCGCTCGAGGGCTGCGCTCACGGGGCGAGCCGGATCCTGATCTCCCGCCCCGGCTCGGCCGAGAGCATCTCCGCGGCGTTCCCGCCGTTGATCGCGACCGCGAGGTTCCGGTACGAGTCCTCGTAGACGAGAATGTCCCCTGCCCGCACGTCGGCGAACGTCGACGCGACGGTGGCGAAGTAGGACTCGAACCCCACGTCGAGCTCAACCCTCGCGCCGGTGTCGATGCCCGCCTGCGCGAGGTCGTCGGCCGTCGCGCTCACCTGCACGTTGCCGTAGCGGTCGACGTAGAGGACGGTCACGCGGATGCGCGAGTCGCCCACTGTCGGCTCCGGAACGGGAAGGCGGGCGAGCGTCGCCGGGTCGAGCGCCGGCCCCACCTCGGCCAGCGAGAGTCCGGAAGCGACGTGGGCACCGACCGGCGCGAAGACGTCACGCCCGTGGAACGTCTGCGACTTCGGCTGGAGTACGAGGCGCTCGTTCGCGATCTCGACCGCCTCGTCGACGCCGCCGATCCTCTCGGCGGCGACCAGGAGGAGGCCGTTGTCGGGGCCGACGAACACGTGCTCGCGCGCGCGCAGGACGAGGGCCCTTCGCTCGGAGCCGACGCCGGGGTCGACGACCGCGACGTGAACGGCCGCGGGCATGTACCGCAGGGTGTTCGCGAGAACGAGCGCGCCCTGCAAGACCTGCTGGGGCGGGATCCCATGCGTGATGTCGATCACTTCCACCTCGGGCGCGATCCGCTTGATCACGCCCTTGCACGTCCCGACAAAGTCGTCCTCGAGCCCGAAGTCCGTCAGGAGGGTGACGAAGCGATGCGCGATCCCGCGAGCTTAACGGCTGCGACGAGCCCATCCAGGTCGTGCGTCTCGGCCTCCGCGAGCACGTCCAACCCGCACTCCCGCGCCGCCCTCGACGTCGTCGGGCCGAGCGAGACGCAGGGCAGCGGGATTGCGAGCGAGGCGAAGCTCCTCGCCGCCGTTCCCGAGGCGAGCGCGACGAGGTCGCTCGGGGGGAAGGCCTCGGGGCGAACTGGAACGGAGGCATAAAGCGGGACGAAATCCGCCCCGAGCTCGCGGACGAGGAGGTCGCGCGCGCCCCGGGCGCCGGCGAAGAGGATGCGTCCGGCCGGCCGCGGGAGTGCCGCCAAGAGGCCCTCCTGGGTCGAGGGCTGCGCGACGAGGGCCGGCTCGAAGCCGTGCTTGCGGAGCGCCTGCGCCGTCCCGGGACCCACGACGGCGACCGGGGGGAGGCCGCCCTCGAGCCGGCGCAAGAGGAGCTCGACCGCGTTTCGACTCGTAAGCGCGAGCCAGTCGTAGGCGTCCGCCCGGATCGGAGGGCCGGGGATCGCCTCGACGGCGACGAGCGGGCACTCGACGGCCTCGAGCCCCTCGGCCCTCAGGCGGGCGGCGAGCTCGTCGTTCGAGCCCGCCGCCCGCGTGAGTGCGACGCGCAGGCCAGCGCCCGACGCGCGCTCTCCGGGCAGCGCGGTTCCCCTCATCCCCTGCTGCGGCGGCGTCTCGTCACCGGCCGCGCGCGGCCGCGGCCAGCTCGTCGGCGAGCGCGAGCGGGTCGTCGCCGCGCCGGCGCTCGACCCACGCGCCGTCCTCGGCGGCGACGAGCGCGGCGAGCGTGAGACCGTCGTGGTGGGCGGCCACGGGGGCGAGGCAGCCGGCGCCGATGCGCGCGACGCACGCGCGCTCGGCTTCGACCCGCCGGCGCGTCTCCGCATCGTCCGCGGCTTGCACGAGGCTCTCCTCGCCGATGCGCACCTGCAGCGCCACGGCGCCCTGGCCCGCCTCCGGAAGGAGCTCCTCCGGAAGGAACCGCCGCGTGATCTCTCGCTCGTAGCCGAGCCGGACGAGACCGGCCGAGGCAAGGACGATCGCGTCCAGGCCGCGTTCGTCCCGCTTACGCAGGCGGGTATCGACGTTCCCGCGAAGCGGCAGCACCGAGACGTCGGGCTCGAGCGCGAGAAGCTGTGCCTTCCGGCGGGCCGACGCCGTCCCGATGCGCATCCCCGGGCGAAGCTCGGCGGCGCCGCAGAGCGCATCCGTCGGATCCTCGCGCCGCAGGTAGGCGCCGACCCGAAGCCCGTCGGTATTCGTCGACGTCATGTCCTTCGCGGAGTGGACGGCGACGTCGATCCGCCCGGCGAGGAGCGCCTCCTCGAGCTCCTTGACGAAGACCCCGCGCTCGCCGATCTCTCCGAACGGCCGCGAGCGGTCTCGATCGCCCGCGGTCGTGATCGGCACGAGCGCGATCTCCAGGGCGCCGTCGTCCTCCCGCAGCCGCTCGGCGACGAGCTGGGCCTGCGCGAGCGCGAGCCTACTGCCGCGCGATCCGAGGCGAACGACCACGGGATGCGGGGCGGGCGCCGTCGCCGGCCGCCGCCCGCTCGCTGAGCTCCTCGAGCTCCCGCGCGAGCCGGGCGAGCTTGAAGGCGTAGACGACGACGTAGAGCAGGACGACCGCGAGGACGACGAGGTACGCCGCCGTCACGTACTTCTCGGCGGTCGTCACGCCGCCGCCAGGCGCTCGCGGAGCTCGCGCATCCGGGCATCGATGCGCTTGCCCGCGAGCTCGTTCAGATAGAGGGCGGCAGCGAGCGCGAGCATCCCCGCGAGGCAGACGCAGAAGGTGGCGAACATCGTCCCGGCCATCTGTGGGCCTTCCCGCGTGAAGACGACCGGGTGGATGAAGTTCTCCGCGAGCCGGATCGCCAGGAAGCTGACGGGGATCAGGACGACGCCGAAGAGCGCGTAGACCGCCGCGAGGTTCGCGCGGCGCGGGCCCGCGTCGACCGAGTAGCGGAGCATGAAGTAGGCCGAGTAGAAGAGGAAGAGGACGAGGAAGAGGACGAGCTGGTCTTCGCTCCAGCTCCACCAGACGCCCCAGGAGATCTTCGCCCAGATCGAGCCCGTGACGAGCGTGAGGACGCCGAAGATCGTCCCGATGTGGATCGC
>JACVSB010000194.1 GCA_014534155.1 Thermoleophilia bacterium | reverse complement strand
TGAACCCCGTGCGGATCCACGCATCGCCCGCCTCGTGGGTCGTCTCGACGACGACCTCGTCGGCGTCCCTGGCGCGGGCGCGCTCGACGACGCCCCGCAGCGTCGCCTCCGTCGGCGGCCCCTCCACGTGCTCTCGATGCCTCACGCGGGCAGGACTCTACGAGCGACGAGCAGGTAGTGCGCGGCGAGGTTCGCATGCGAGCCGAAGCGCTCCCCGAACGCCCTCACCTCGTCTGCCGAGACGTCCCGGCCTTCGAAGTAGAACGCGCCCACCGCCTTGCGGAGCCCGAGGTCGCCGGCTGGCCACGCGTCCTCGCGCCCCAGGTGGCGGGCGAGGAACCAGTCCGCCGTCCACTCCCCGATCCCGGGGAGCCGGGTCAGGCGGCGCTTGACCTCGGCTGCGGGCAGGACGGCGAGGCCCTCGAGCTCCGGGGCGAAGAGCGCGAGCGCGAGGACGTACTCGGCCTTGCGCGCCGAGAGGCCGACGGCGCGCAGCTCCTCGGTTCGCGCCCGCGCGATCCGCTCCGGTCGGGGGAACGCCCACGCGGTCCTCTGCCGCTCGCCGAAGCGCTCGACCAGGCGGGCGCGCACGGCGGAGGCGGCCTGGAGCGAGACCTGTTGCGCCGTGACCGAGGTGACGAGCGCTTCGAACGGTTCCGGGACGAGCACGGGCCGGAGGCCGCGAAGCGCTTCGACGAGGCGCGCGAGCACGCCGTCGCCCGCTGCGAACGCCGCGAACGCGTCCAGGTCGAAGGCGCCGCCGAGGAATCGGTGCACGATAGGGGCGAGTAGCGGCTCACCGGGCGTGACCGTCACGCCGCCGTCGGCGGGACTGATCGCCACCTCACGGCCGGCGAGGACGCGGAAGAGCCGTCCGCCGGCCCAGAGCGTCGCCGGGTCGCGGCCGAAGGCGCGGAAGCGCTCCGTCGTCAGCTCGAAGCTGAAGGGCTGCGCGAAGCGGACGAGCACACGCGCTAGACGACCACGGGGGCTGCCTCGATCCACGCGAGCACGCGCTCGACGTCCTCCGGCTGCGTGCGGTGGTTGAGCAGGCAGATGCGAAGCGCGTAGCGGCCGTCGACCCGTGTGGAGGAGACGAGCCCGATCCCGCTCTCGGCGAGCCGCCGGTCCAGATCGGCGTTCAGGCGCTCGAGCGTCCCCTCCTCGGCCACGTTGCGAGGCCGCCGACGAAAGCAGACGATGCCCAGCGTCGCGGGCGACAGGAGCTCGAGCTCCCGCGAGGCGCGGACCCGTTCCTCGGCGAGGAGCGCGAGGTCGAGGGAGCGGTCGATCGCCGCTCGAAACGCGTCCACGCCGAAGTACTGGAGGGACATCCACACCTTGAGCGCGCGCGTCGAGCGCGTGAGCTGGATCCCCCGATCGGCGAAGTTCACCTCGACGCCGCCGACGGCCGTGTCCTGGAGGTACTCGGGGAGCATGTGGAACGCCCCACCGAGGAGCGGCCCCTCTCGCACGAGGAGGCACCCACATTCGTACGGTTGGTAGAGCCACTTGTGCGGGTCGAGCGTGACCGAGTCCGCCTGCTCGATTCCCGCGAGCCACCGCCTGCCGCGTTCGGTGAGGACGGCGAACCCGCCGTACGCGGCGTCGACGTGGCACCAGACGTCGTGCTCAGCGCAGACGGATGCGATCTCCGCCAGCGGGTCGATCGCGCCCGTGCTCGTCGTCCCAGCGTTTGCGATGCAGAGGAACGGCTGGCGGCCGACGCGGACGTCCTTCTCGATCGCCGCCGCGAGCGCGTCCGGCCGCATGCGGAAGCGCTCGTCCACGGGGAGCGCGCGCACCTGCTCGGAGCGGAAGCCGAGGACGCGAAGGGCCCGGATGACCGAGGAGTGACCTTGCGTCGTCACGTACACGACGGCAGCCTCGCCGCGCCCGCCGGCCTTCGTCTCCCGTGCGCAGGCGAGCGCGGTCAGGTTGGCCAGCGACCCTCCGCCGACGAGAATCCCCGACGCCTGGCCCCCGTACCCGATCCACTGGCGGAACCAGTCGAGGACGACGAGCTCGAGCGTGCTCGCCCCGGCCGACTGGAGCCAGGTTCCCGCGAAGACGTTCGTCCCGCTGGCGAGCAGATCGCCGAGGATCCCCGGCCAGGTCGGGCAACTGGGGATGTACGCCAGAAAGCGGGGATGGTCATGGTGCCCGCTGAAGGGAAGGACGTCGGCCTCGAGGCGGCGGAGGATCTCGTCGAACGACGAGCCCCCCGCGGGCGGCGACTCCCGGAGCCGCGACTCCATCTCGGCCCGGGAAGCTCCGCGCCACACCCGCGCCTCGTCCAGCGTCTGCAGGCGCTCGACGAGGAGATCGACCACCCGGTAGCCGAGCTCGCGCATCGTCTCGGCATCGAGCTCGAGGACGTCGTCGGGGGAGACGCCGGGGAGCGCGGAGCCGTCGTCCGAGACCGTCACGAGCGCCCGTCCAGGCTCCTCGCGACGTCGAAGAAATCCTCGAACGGCTCGTACGGGACGGCCCGGCTCTCGAGGTAGCGCGCGAGACCGCGGCGCGCGAACACGCGGTCGGCCAGCTCGGCGGCGCAGCGGTCCGAGTAGCCGTCGCCCACGTAGACGAGCTCGCCCTCGTCCGCGAGGTCGCTCGCGAGGGCGCGCTTGCAGGACTCGCCACAGGAGCCGCAGTCGTCCCCGTAGCGCCAGAGCACGCGCCAGCCGTCCCCGCGCGGCTCGACCCGGTTCGCGTGAACCTCGACCTCGACGCCGATCGAGTCCAGGATCGGCTCGATCAGCTCGTGGAACCCGCTCGAAACGACGACGAGCCGCCAGCCGCGCTCGCGGGCGAGCTCGACGAGCTCGGGAAACCCCCGGCGGATGCGGACGTTCTCGAGCTCCCAGTCGACCACGTCTGCAAGCGCCGCGCGCACGGCGCGAAACTCGCGTGTGATCACCTCCCTGAGCGGCATCCGCCCCTCGTCGAGCCCGGCTTCCACCTCCTCGTAGACCCGCGGGTCCCCGAAGCGGGACGCGATCGTGTCGAGCAGGTCCTCCTCCGTGATGGTTCCGTCGAAGTCGCTCACGACCGTCCGCACGCCCACGGAGGAAGGATAGGTCTCCCCTCTCTACTCGCTGCTCGGGACCGGCGGGCGGCCGAGGCGAGCGAGCACGATGCCCGCGCCGATCACGAGTCCGCCTGCGACCTGGAGCGGCGTCATCGCCTCGGAGAGGACGAGGAGCGCGAAGACGGCCCCGAGGAAGGGCTGGAGATTCGCGTACAGCGACGAGCGCGCGGCCCCGACGCGGCCGATGGCCGTGAACCACATCACGTTCGTGAAGACGAGGGAGAAGAAGAGGCTGTACACGAAGGCGCCCCAGGCGACGCTCCCGAGCCCGTCCCAGTCCTGGGTCGCCACCTGCCGGGCCGCCGTGACGAGGAGTGGCACCGAGCCGACGAGGAGGACGAAGGCGCTGATCCGGTACGGCGAGTACCGCCGCATGAGCGGACCCATGGCGACGGAGTAGCCGGCCCACGTCGCCGCCGCGGCGAGCGCGAGCAGGATCCCCCCGATGTCTCCGCCGAGGCGCGTGTTTCCGCCGGCGGCCACGAGAGCGACCCCCGTGAAGGAGAGAGCCGAAGCGGCCCAGTGGCGCAGGCGAAGCCGCTCGAGGCGGAACGCGCGGGAGACGAGCGCGACGAAGATGGGAAGCGTCCCGAAGACGAGGGCGACCGTCGCCGCGTTCGTGAGGCGGACGGAGTACGTGAACGAGACCT
>JACVSB010000256.1 GCA_014534155.1 Thermoleophilia bacterium | reverse complement strand
GTCGGCCCGGGGGATGCAGGCCGGGTACGGAACGGGGTCGGAGGCGGAGCCTCCCCCGAGCACGAGGAGCGGCGAAGACCGGCTCGCGCGGGTGCTCGAGAGCGCGCACGAGGCGTTCATCTCGATGGACGCCGACGGGCTCGTGATCGCGTGGAACGCCGAAGCCGAGCAGACGTTCGGGTGGACCCGAGAGGAGGCGCTCGGGCGACCGCTCCGCGACATCGTCATTCCCGAGCGCTACCGGGCACGCCACGACGAGGGGCTCCGGCGCTTCCTCGAGACCGGCAAGGCGCTGCTCCTCGACCGACGGATCGAGATCGCCGCGCTGCACCGGGCCGGGCACGAGTTTCCCGTCGAGCTCACGATCTCCGCGCTCGAGGAGGGAGCGTCCTGGACGTTCCACGCCTTCGTCCACGACGTGAGCGATCGCCACCGCGCCGGCGAGCTCCGGGAGCGGCTCGCCCTCCTCGTCGAGCACTCGGCGGACGCGATCATCGGCCGGACGCCCGACGGAAGGATCACGTCGTGGAACCCCGCCGCCGAGCGCCTCTTCGGGTACAGCGTCGAGGAGATGCTGGGCGAGACGGTCGACCGCCTCGTTCCGCCCGACCGAAGCGGCGAGGCGCAGCACCTGGTCGAGCGCGTGCTCCGCGGCGATACCGTCCAGGGCTTCGAGACGCAGCGCGTCTGCAAGGACGGCGGGATCCTCGATGTCTCGATCTCGATCTCGCCGATCCGCGACGCCGCCGGCCTTGTCCGCGAAATCTCGATGATCGCCAGGGACGTGACCCCGCGCAAGCGCAGCGAGCGTGCGCTCGCGGACGCCTACCGAGAGCTCGAGCGCGCCAACGAGCTGAAGAGCCGGTTCGTCGCGATCGCCTCGCACGAGCTCCGGACGCCGCTGACGTCGATCTACGGGTTCGCGACCACGCTCGCGCGCCGGTGGGACCGCTTCGACGACGCCGAGAAGCGTGCCTTCCTGGGCACGATCGAGGAGCAGAGCGCGCGCCTGAACAGGATCGTCGACGACGTGCTCCTGCTCTCGCGAATCGAGTCCGGGCGGATGCCGGCCGAGCGCGCGCTCGTCCGGCCGGCGGAGCTCGCGAGAAGCGTCCTCGGCGAGCTCGGTCTCGAGGGCGAGGCGACGCTCGAGGTGGACGACGAGCTCGCTGTCCACGCCAACCCGGGACAGCTGCGTCAGATCTTCCTGAACTACATCCAGAACGCCCGAGCGTACGGCCGGCCGCCATACGTCCTGCGCGCGGTGGCGAGCGGGAACGCCGTCGTCATCTCCGTCGAGGATGCCGGCGAGGGCGTGAGCCCGGCCTTCGTGCCCGAACTCTTCCAGAGCTTCTCCCAGGCGAATCCGAACGGGCGCGGCACCGGGCTCGGGCTCGCGATCGTCAAGGGTCTCGCCGAAGACGCCGGGGGCCGAGCGTGGTACGAGCCGAACGCTCCCACGGGAGCTCGCTTCTGCATCAGCCTCCCTCGCCCGTAGCTCCACCGATGGAAGCGGCTCTCGCGCGCTGGTACGCCGCGCACGGCCGTGACCTTCCGTGGCGGCGGACGCGCGACCCCTACGCGATCCTCGTCTCGGAGGTGATGCTCCAGCAGACGCAGGTCGCGCGCGTCGTCGAGCGGTGGTCCGGCTGGCTGGAGCGCTGGCCCACGGTGAACGCGCTGGCGGAGGCGCCCCGCGCGGATGTGATTCGCGCCTGGCAGGGCCTCGGCTACAACCGCCGGGCGCTCTCGCTCCACCGCGCCGCCGAGATCGTCGCGCGCGACGGGTGGCCGGACGACCTTACGGCGCTGCCCGGGGTCGGCCGGTACACGGCGGACGCGGTCGGCTTGTTCGCCTTCGCTCGCGACGCGCTTCCCGTGGACACGAACGTGCAGCGCGTACTCGAGCGGACGGGCGCGCGGTTCGGCGCCGCAAGCGCCCAGGCGCTCTTCGACCTCGGTGCGACGGTGTGCGTCGCCCGCGTCCCGCGCTGCACCGTGTGCCCGCTCGCGTTCGCGTGCCCCTCGCGCGGCGCCCGCTTCGCGCCCCGGCGCCGACAGCCGCCGTTCCCTGGCTCGTTCCGCGAGCGGCGAGCTCGAACGCTCCGGCTTGTCGCCCAGCGTCCACGACGGCTCGCAGAGCTCGACGCCGAAGCGGTCGACGCGCTCGTCCGCGACGCCCTCGTCCGCGTCGCGGGCGGACGCGTCCAGCTCCCGTAAGTCGTCACCCCCGCTCGAGCAGGGCGACCGCGTGCGCCGCGAGCCCCTCGCCCCGGCCCGTGAACCCGAGCCCGTCGGTCGTCGTCGCTCGCACGGAGACGCGCCCCGGCTCGACGCCGAGCGCCCCCGCGAGCCGGGCGCTCATCTCCGTCCGGCGCGGCCCGATGCGCGGTTCTTCGGCGACGAGCACGCAGTCGGCGTTCACGAGCTGCCAGCCGGATACGCGTACGCGCTCGTACGCGTGCGCGAGCAGGCGGAGCGAGTCCGCGCC
>JACVSB010000298.1 GCA_014534155.1 Thermoleophilia bacterium | reverse complement strand
TTCTTCAACTTCCGCCCCGACCGCGCCCGCCAGCTGACGCGCGCGCTCACCCAGCCGGCGTTCGACGGGTTCGACCGCGGCCCGGACCCTCCGGTGCCGCACCTCGTCACGCTGACGCGCTACGCGGAGGACATCGCCGCGCCGGTCGCGTATCCGCCCGAGCCGGTCACCGACGTGCTCGCCGACGCCGTCGCCGGCGCGGGCCTGCGCCAGCTCCACATCGCCGAGACGGAGAAGTACGCGCACGTGACCTACTTCTTCGACGGCGGCGACGAGCACCGCCGGGTGGGCGAGGAGTGGGTGCTGATCCCGTCGCCGAAGCACGTGCCGACGTACGACCACGCGCCCGCGATGAGCGCCGAGGCGCTCGCCGAACGGTTCTGCGAGGAGCTCGCAGGGGACGGCTACGCGTTCACCGTCATCAACTTCGCGAACCCCGACATGGTGGGGCACACGGGCGTGATCGAGGCCGTGGTGCGCGCGGTCGAGGTCGTGGACGGCTGCCTCGGGCGCGTCGTCGAGGCCGTCCACGCGCTGGGCGGCGTCTGCGTCGTGACCGCGGACCACGGAAACGCGGAGCAGCTGCTCGCCGCCGACGGAGTCAGCCCGCACACCGCGCACACGACGAATCCGGTGCCCGTCGTCGTGACCGCCGAGGGCCTCGTTCTGCGGGAGGGTGGAACGCTCGCGGACCTCGTGCCGACGTGCCTCCGGCTCCTCGGGATCGAGCCGCCGGCCGAGATGACAGGACGAAGCCTCGTCGCACGCTGACGCTCCGCGTCCGGGGCGTTCCTATACTTGACGCTCACCCGGAGACCTGCCCTCGTGCCGCTTCGACAGCCCGATCTCGCCCTTCTGCGCAAGGCGCAGAGGGGCGACGAGCGCGCCTTCGCCGTCATCGTCCGCGCCTACGAGCTCCCGGTCTACAACTACGTGCTCCGGACCGTCGGCGACAGGGCGCTCGCCGAGGACCTGACGCAGGACATCTTCCTGCGCATCTACCAGGGCCTTCCCGGGTTCTCCCTCCGTTGCCGCTTCACGACCTGGCTCTTCCAGATCGCGAAGAACCGGATGCTCGACGAGCTGCGCGCGCGCGAACGCAAGCCGCAGTCGTCGCTGCCCATCGAGGACGCGCCGCGCCTCGATGTCGTGGACGCCCCGATCGAACGCATCGAGACGATCGACGCGCTCTGGCGAGCGGTCGGCGACCTGAACCCGGATCTGAAGATGGCCCTGCTCCTGCGGGATGTCGTCGGTCTCCCGTACAGCGAGATCGCCGACTCGCTCGAGATCACGCTCGCCACCGTGAAGTGGCGGATCTACAAGGCGCGCGAGGAGGTTCAGGTCTCCCTCGCCCGCGACGGGATCCGCCTGCACGAGCGCGACGGCGAGGCCGCGACGACCTAGGACGGTCTCGCTCCGACGGTCGTCTAGAGGCCGTGCTCGAGGCGGGCGGCGAGGGCACGAGGAAGACCGGCCCGCACGATCTCCTCCTGCGTCCGCTCGACCGGGTACGGGACGCGCCGGAAGCCCGCCCTGCCCGCGGCGAGGTCGAGCACGACGTACGCGGCGCGCGGGTCCCCGTCGCGCGGCTGGCCAACCGAGCCCGGGTTCAGGAGCCAGCGGTCGGCGGACGCGAGGTCGAGCTCCGTCCCGTCGAGCGCGACCCCTCCCGAGAGGCGCTCGTCGCGGCGCGCGAAGGCGAGCGCAACGTGGCTGTGCCCGACGAGGACGAGGGGCTCGGGAGCGGCGAGGAGCGAGGCCTCCGCGATCTCGCTCGAGAGCACGTACTCCCAGACGGGGTCGCGTGGGCTCGCATGGTAGAGCCCCACGCCGTGCCGCTCGGCGCACGGCGCGAGCGACTCGAGCCAGCTGCGCTCGGCGGGCGCGAGCACGGATCGCGTCCAGCGCGCGCTCGCGGCCGCGTCCGGGGAGAAGTCGTCCAGGTCGAGCTGCCCGAGCACGCCGAGGTCGT
>JACVSB010000233.1 GCA_014534155.1 Thermoleophilia bacterium | reverse complement strand
CGCCCGAGCGGCGCCTCGACCTGGGCGACCTGCGCGTGCCGGAGCGCCGTTCCGAGGGGTTCGCGTCGTACCGCGAGGCACTGGCGGCTCTGGAGAGTGCGGCACTCGACGCCGTGGCAGCGCGGGACCGCGATCTCCTGCAGGCGCTCCTCGTCGAGCTCGATCGCGTCTACGCCGAGGCGAAGGAGCGTGAATCGGCGCTCGACTTCGAGGACCTCCAGCTCCGGGCGCGCGCGCTGCTGCGCGGCGACGCGGGGGTGCGCGAGCGGACGCGCTGGCGCTTCCGCTCCGTCATGGTGGACGAGTTTCAGGACACGAACCGCCTCCAGTGCGAGCTCGTCGACGAGCTCGCGTGCGACGAGCTCTTCTTCGTCGGCGACGAGTTCCAGTCCATTTACCGCTTCCGTCACGCCGACGTCGAGGTCTTTCGTGAACGCCGCTCCCGCTCACCGGGAGTTCTCGCCCTGACGAGGAACTACCGCTCGCGGCCGGAGGTCCTCGCCGTCGTGAACCACCTCTTCGGAACCGAGTTCGGATCCGACTTCGAGCCACTCGTCGCCGCCGGCCGCTTTCCGGAGCCGCTCTTCGGGCCGGGTGTCGAGGTCCTCGTGACGGAGAAGGGGAGCTACCGGGGGAGCGAGACGCACTGGCGGGTCGCCGAGGCGCGGCACGTCGCGCGCCGCGTCCGCGAGCTCGTGGACGCCGGCGAGGCGTCGCCGGGAGAGGTCGTCCTTCTCTTCGCAGCCGGCACGGACGCCGAGCGCTACGAGGAGGCGCTTCGTGCGGAAGGCCTTCCGACCTATCGCGCGGCGGGCCGCGGCTACTTCTCCCAGCAGCAGGTCGCCGACGTCGTGGCGTACCTCCGCCTCCTCCAGAACCGCTACGACGACGAGGCGCTCGTGACCGTGCTCGCATCTCCGCTCGTCGGTGTCTCCAACGACGCGCTCGTCCTGCTCCGCCGGTCGGCCGGCCGGCGGCCGCTCTTCGTCGGGCTCGAGCGGGAGGCCCCGCGCCATCTCGGCGCGCGCGACCGGCGGCTCTACGAGGCGTTTCGGCAGCGCTATGAGCGGCTGCTTCGGTTCGCCGAGCGCGCGGGGCTGGAGGCGCTCTGCGAACGGATCGTGGTCGAGCACGACTACGACCTTGCGATCCTCGCGCAGTGGGACGGCCGCCGTCGCCACGCGAACCTGCGCAAGCTGGCCCGCCTGGCACGCTCGTACGAGGCGCTGCGCGGTCCCGACGTCGAGGGCTTTGTCCGCTTCCTGCGTGACCAGGAGACGTCGGGAGCCCGGGAGGTGGAGGCGGCAGCCGAGGAGGAGGGGTCGGATGCGGTCCGCCTCCTCACGGTGCACGCCGCCAAGGGTCTCGAGTTCCGGGTCGTCGTGCTTGCGGACGCGGGCCGCGTCCCGCCGTCTCCGAGCGCCGACGAGATTCTCTGCCTCCCGGACGGCCGCTTCGGCTTCCGGATCGTGCACCCGACGACGGGGCAGCGCACGGGCGCCTTTGGCTGGGACGCGATGCGGGAGGTCGAGCACTCGGCCGAGCAGGCGGAGAACCGCCGCCTCCTGTACGTAGCTATGACGCGCGCCGTCGATCGCCTGATCGTGTCGGGCGCTGTCGAAGCGGGGAGCCGGCGGGAATCGGGGTCGCCGCTGCACTGGATCCTCCAGCGGCTCGAGCTCGACGTGCGAAGCGCCGACGGTCAACCCGCCGAGATCGAGCGAGGCGGCGCCAGCGTCACCGTCCGGGTGGACCGGGCAGCGCCCGCCGTCCCGGCGCTCGGCGCCGCGCCGCCCGCGGAGCCGCAGCTCCAGCTCTTCACGCCCGCGTCCGGCGGCGCGGCGCGCCACGCGCCGGTGCTTCCCGAGCTCTCGCCCGTCGACCCGCCGCCCGCTCCCGCCCTCCGGCGCCTCTCGTACTCCGCGCTCGCGCTCTTCGAGCGCTGTCCGTACCGCTTCTTCGCCGAACGGGTTGTCGGTCTCCGTCCGGTCGAGGACGGCGCCGCCGGCGACGGGGAAGGGATCGCGGCCACCGAGCTCGGCGACGCCGTGCACGTCCTGCTCGAGGTGGAGGCGCCGGCGGCTGAGATCCGGGCGCGCGTGCTGGAGCGGTATCCCGGTGCGAGCGACGACGACCTGGCGCGGGTCGAGCGGCTCGTCGCCTCGTGGCGGAGCTCGCCTCTCGCGACGCGGCTCGCGTCCCTGCCCGGCGTGCGCCGTGAGCTTCCGTTTGCCTTTCAGCACGACGGCGTCCTCGTGCACGGGCGCTTCGACGCGATCGCGCTCGCCGATTCCCATGCCCTTGTCGTGGACTACAAGACGAACCGCCTCGCCGAGCGCTCGCCGTCCGAAGCGGTCGAGACTGAGTACTCCCTGCAGCGGCTCGTCTACGCTCTCGCCGCGCTGCGCGCCGGCGCTCGTGAGGTCGAGGTCGCGTACGTCTTCCTGGAACGGCCGGGAGAACCGGTGGAATCGACGTTCACGACGGATGCGGCCGGCACGCTCGAGTCGGAGCTCTCAAGAGCGATCGCCGCGATCCGGGCGGGAGACCTCCGACCGACGCCGAGCGACGTCGCGTGCCCCGGCTGCCCGGCGCTCGACGTGGTCTGCGCGGGGCCGCGCCTGCGCTTCGCGTAGCGTGGCGTCCTGGCGCTTGGCGGACGTGGACGACCTTGCCCGCCCGGGGGTCTTCGACCTCGTTGCCCGTGGCCCGTAGCTACGTCCACGAGGCTCGCCGCCGCGTCGGCCCTAGGCGGGCGCGGGTGGGGCCGGTGATCGAGCGGCTGGTTGCGGAGCACCCGGACGCCGTGATCGCGCTTCGGTTCCTGTCGGATCTCGAGCTCCTCGTGTCCGTGATGCTCTCGGCGCAGACGACGGACGTGACCGTGAACCGGGTGACCGAGCGGCTCTTCCGCAAGTACCGAAGACCGGAGGACTACCTGCG
>JACVSB010000213.1 GCA_014534155.1 Thermoleophilia bacterium | reverse complement strand
GTCCGGTGCTCCGGGTGCGTCCGGGCGAGGGGTGCCGGCATGGCGCCGTTTCGCGCCATCGCGTAGAGGACGCGCGTCGCCGCGTTGACGCCCGCGTTCGCGTTCGCGATCGCCGAGTTGAGGATGGCGAAGAAGACGACGATCCAGCCGGCGTGCCAGAACGTCTTGCCGAGCGCCCGCCACGGGTCGGCGTTCTCGGTCGCCTGCGTGAGGAAGTTGTCGAAGCCCGCCCCGTAGACCCACGCGTAGGAGCAGAGAACGTAGAAGAGCCCGATCAGGAGCGCCGAGCCGATCACGGCCAGCGGGATCGTCCGCCTCGGGTGCTTCGCCTCCTCGCCGAGCGGCGCGGCCGCCTCGAAGCCGATGAAGGCGAGGATCCCGAAGATCATCCCCTTGAAGACGCCCGAGAAGTCGCTCGTCGCGTCCGGGTGGCGGTTCTCGGGGTTGAAGGCGGCCAGGCTGAGGTCGCCGGCGTTCGAGATGAGCATCCAGATGGCGAGCGCCGCGAAGACCCCGATCTCGATCGCCCCGAGGACGACGCCTGCGCCCGTGGAGAGGCGGACGTCGCGGTAGGTGAGGAAGAAGACGATCGCCGCGGCGACGAAGACCCACCAGGCCCAGCCGATGTCCCAGCCGATCTCGTTCTTGACCACGTCCTCGGTGGCCCACGCGAAGATGAGGAAGAGCAGCGGCGCGATCAGGGGCTCGAAGAGGAGGAACGCCCAGCCGGTGAGGAAGCCCGCGTGGCGGCCGAGCGCCCGGCTGTTGTACGTGTAGAGGCCGCCGGCGGACGGCATGTGCTTCGCGAGCTGCCCGATCGAGTTCGCGACGAGGAGGCAGGCGATCATGGCCAGGAGGACGGCGAGGGGGAGCGCCTGCCCTGCGAAGCCGACGGAGACGAGGATCGAGAACGCGACCGCGGCCGCGGGGGCCATGTGCGTGATGGACTGGAAGAGAACCCCAGGGAGCCCGATCGAGTGCTCCCGGAGGTGTTCCCACTGCCGGCCGGCCGGCGCCTCGGCACGCGTTGCCATCGCTCCTCCTCCTTCTTCTCCTACGGGGCCGTATTTCAGTCCGCTCACGTGGGTGAAGTCAAGCCGCGCGCGCGCTCGTCCTCGCCTCGCGGCGCCGCCTCGCCGGTGCGCGCGACTAGCGCCGGCGAGGACGGGTTACAAGGGGACGGATGCGGTACCGGCGACTCGGCTCCAGCGACCTCGTCGTCTCCGAGGTCAGCCTGGGCTCCTGGCTCACGTACGGCTCCGCGGTGGCGCGGGAGCACGCGCTCGCGTGTATCGAGCGCGCGTTCGCGTGCGGGATGAACTTCTTCGATACCGCGAACGTGTACGGGCACGGGCGCGCCGAGGAGTTCCTCGGCGAGACGCTCGCCGCGCGCCCGCGTGACCAGTACGTGCTCGCCACCAAGCTCTACTTCCCGATGCCCGGCGGCGACCGGGGCCTCTCGCGGGAGCAGGTGCGAAAGCAGATCGACGCGTCGCTTCGTCGCCTGCGGGTCGAGTACGTCGACCTCTACCAGTGCCACCGCTACGACGCGGAGACGCCGCTCGAGGAGACGATGGAGGCGCTCACCGAGGTCGTGGCGGCGGGCAAGGCCCGCTACGTCGGCTTCAGCGAGTGGTCCTCCGACCAGATCAGAGCCGCGCTCGCCCTCCCCCGCGTCGAGCGGTTCGTCTCCAGCCAGCCGCAGTACTCCCTCCTCTGGCGTGCTCCCGAGCGGGACGTCTTCGCGCTCTGCGCGGCCAACGGCATCTCGCAGATCGTCTGGTCGCCCCTGGCGCAGGGCGTCCTGACCGGCAAGTACAGGCCCGGCCGGCCGCCGCCCGGGGGTTCGCGCGCAGCGGCGGCGAGCTCGAACTTCTCCATGCGCCGCTTCTTCCGGCCGGAGGTGCTGGAAGGGGTACAGCGCCTGCTGCGGGTCGCGGAGGCGCGGGGCCTGACCCTCGCCCAGCTCGCCCTCGCCTGGGTCCTGCGCGAGCCGAACGTCGCCTCCGCGATCGTCGGCGCCTCGCGCCCCGAGCAGGTGGACGCGAACGCGGCCGCCTCGGGGATCGAGCTCGACGAGCGGACGCTCGGAGAGATCGACGAGGCGCTCGCCGGAGCGGTGCTCGCGTAGGAGCCTGTCCCGACAGACCGCTAGACGCCGAGCTCCGGGTCGAGCACGCAGCCGCCCCGCGCGACGTCGACGATCGCTCCCGCGAAGGCGTCGATGTCGCCCACGCGATCCTTGAGCAGGTACCCGACGCGGTCGCGGCCCCCGGCGAGCAGGTCGAGCGCGTACGCGGGCTCGACGACCTGCGAGAGGAGCAGGGCGCCCACGCGCGGGAAGCGGGAACGGATCTCGCGGGCCGCCCGCAGTCCCTCGTCGCTCCTGCTCGGCGGCATGCGGATGTCCACGATGGCCACGTCGGGCTCCGCGAGCTCGACCGCGCGCAGGAGCTCGTCGGGGTCGCCGGCCTGCGCGACCACGTCGATCCCCGCCTCCTCGAGCACGCGCGCGATCCCCTCGCGGATGAGGACGCTGTCGTCTGCGATCACGACCCGGACGCCCCGCGCATCACGCCGTCGGGCGCAGCGGAGCTTGGGGAAATCCGACGGGAGCCCGTCAGCGAGGAGCTGGAAGACGCGCTCCGGCGTCCCGAAGCCGTCGAGCTCGTACTCGCCGAGGTCGCGCACCCGCGCGTCCGTGAGGGACGCCGTCGTCTCGGAGACGAGAATCTGGCCTCCGTGGCCGCCGTCCGCGATGCGAGAGGCCCGATGCACCTCGAGCCCGAGGAAGTCGTCGTCGCGGTCCGAAGCCGCGACGCCGGTGTGGAGCCCCATGCGGACCGCGACCTTCTCCCCGCGGGGCCAGGCGTGGGCGAGGAACGCTCGCTGGGCCGCGGCGGCCGCGGAGAGAGCCCGGCGGGGGCAGGTGAAAACGGCGAAGAACTCGTCCGCACGCGCGTCGACCACGCGCCCGCGCTCGGCCTCGACCGCTCGCGCAAGCAGCGAGCGCGTCTCCGCAAGCATCGGCCCGTACTCGTCCGCGAGCGAGTGCAGCAGGCGCGTCGAGCCCTCGATGTCCGTGAAGAGGAAGGTGAGTTCGTGCGCGGCGGGCTGATCCATCGGGCGAAGGCTCCCGTCTGGAGACGAGCGGG
>JACVSB010000108.1 GCA_014534155.1 Thermoleophilia bacterium | reverse complement strand
GGGCCGAGCGTCACGCCCTCGAAGGGGTCGACGACCTCGCCATTCGCGGGACATTCGAGACGGCCGGGCTCGAGATCCTCGTGCACGGTCGGGAGTACGAAGGGCGCTTCGCGCTAACGCGGCTTCTCTTTCGGGCGCTCGGCGTTCCGTCTGCGTTTCACTTCGTCGTCAGGCTGCCCACCGAGCCGCCGGCCGGCGGAGCCGGACGACGAGGGACGCAAGCCACGCAAGCGGAGCGAGCGCCAGGAGAAACCTAATAGCAAGCCATTCGCCTCCCGCGGGGAGAAGCGCTGACAGTGCTACCGCGGCTCCTGTCGCAGCGGCGGCCTCGATCGCCGGTCGCAGGCGCCACGGCACGCGGACGAGCCGCCGCGCCGCCCAGGTCACGAGGAGCGCCTGCAACGTGTAAGCGAGGACCGTCGCGACGGCAGCTCCCGAGAAGCCGAGGAGCGGAATGAGGCCAAGGTTGAGACCGACATTCGCGGCGGCGACGAGCGGTGTCGTCCACGCGAGCGTCAGCGTGCGCCCGTGCCAGAGGATGACGTTCAAGCTTGCGCAGTACGTGACGAAGGGAACCGCGGATAGCGTCACGACGCTGCTCACGGTCACGAGCCCGAGCGGGTCGTAGTTCGGCGCGAGCACGACGAGCGCAATGGGCGCGGCGATCGCGATCGCCACCGCGACGGCGGCGGCGACCCGGTACACGACCTCGGTCGTGTCGGCGAGCGCGGCCCATCGGCGCTCGTCGGGAGCACCGAAGACGATCGGGCTCCAGGCGCGGTAGATCGCCGAGACGATCACGACGGCAAGCCCGCCGACCAGGTACGCGACGTGGAACCGGCCGACCGCCGCGGGGCCCTCGAGATGGTTCAACACCGCCCGCGCCCCCGCCCACACGAGGTAGAGCGCGAGCCCGTGCGCGACCGCGGGGAGGCTGAACGCGAGGCTCGACCGAAGGAACCTAGGCGAGGCGAAGCCGCGAAGCGAAAGGCCGGACGTCGCGACGGCGGCGACGGCCCCGAGAGAGATCCCGAGCGTCATTCCGGCTAGGAACGCGGCCGGCGACGCGCCGAAGGCGACGAGGAAGACGAGGCCGAGCGCCTGCGCCCCCGCCGTTCCGATGACCGCGGTCGCAAAGAAGGCACCGGCGCGGTCACCCGCCCGCAAGACCGCCTGCGCGGTGATGAGGACTGCGAAGGGGACGGCAGACCAGACCGCGATGCGGACGGGCGTCTCGTAGGGGAGGTCGAGGAGCGAGGCGCTCCAGAGCGCCCCGGTCGCCTCGGCGAGCAGGACGACGAGGAACGATGTCGCGAACGCGACCGCGACGAGCGTGCGGGCGCGATCGGGACCGTCGGCGGTTCGGAAGTACGTGCTGGGAAGGGTCTCTGGTAAACCGGCGGATCCGGCGAGCCCGAGAACGAGCTGCACGACGACGGCGACCGCGACCACGCCGTACTCGGTCGCCGGCAAGAGCCGTGTCACCGCGGGCAGAACGAGGACGGCGGTCGAGACCTGGAGCGCCGTCGCGAGCGTGTAGAGCGTCCCGCGCGCGAGAAGAGCGCGCACCGGATCGAAACCGCGCCGCTCGCCGACCACCGGAGTGACCGGCGCCGGCGCCGTCACGCGTTTCCCCCCCGCGCGGCGGCGACCGTCGTCTCGCAGAAGCGCTCGACGAGCTGCGCTCCCCGCTCGCGCAGCGACCCGACCGGCACCGGGTCGGTCGAGCGCGGTCCGACGTCGCGGAGCTCGCGCGCGTCCGTCAGCCTTCGAAGCCTCCCGCGCCGCTCGAGCCAGATGTCGACCGAGGGCGGCTTTCCGGCAAAGACGCTCACCGTGGGGACGTGGAGGAGCGCGGCCTCGCGCGTCATCGTTCCCCCCGCCCCGACGACGAGGTCGGCAGCGTACATGAGGGAGCGGGCATCGACCGCCCGCTCCGGAACGACGAGGTTCGCCGCCCGGAGCGCTGCCAGCGCCTCCCGCTGTTCGGGGTGTCGCGTCAGCACGACGCAGCGCACGTCGTCGCGCGCGGCGAGCTCGCGAAGCGCCTGGTCGAAGACTGGGTTGTCGAACCGGTGGTAGACCGCACCGCGCGGCGGCGCCCGCAGGACGACGATGACCGCCCCGTCGGGTTCGACGCCGACGGAAGCGAGGACATCGGGATCGGGCTCGAAGTCGCCTAGGTAGAGCTCCTCTTTGAGCCCGTCGTATCGCTCCACCTTCCGCGCGACCGCGCCTTGGCGGCGGACAGAAGCGAGCGGGAGCGCCGCTGGAAGGAGGATCCTGTCGGCGAACCGGAACGCAACGTGGTTCGCGGGCTGGTGCTCGTAGTCCATCGCCGTCACGGCGGGGATGCCGAGCGAGCGGGCGGCGACGAGCTGAGCGTACGAGTTGTGCGAGAGCGCGACGTCCGGCTGCGCGAGACGAGCGAAACGGCGTAGGTCGAGCGCGCGCGCCCCGATCGCCTGCGCCTTCGCCCGAGCTGCGCTCGGGCTCGGGCCGCCGATGCGGACGACCGAACGCCATCGGTCGCGGGCAAGCTCGAGTGTCTGCGCCGCGTCCCGCGCGGTCGCGACGACCTCGTGACCGAGCTCGTGCAGCCGCGCCGCGACGGGGGCGAAGAGGAGAGGGTGAGGCGAGTTCGCGAGGTCGATCCAGACCTTCACGCTGCGCGTCCTTCCGCGGCGAGGAGGTGGACGAGGGCGAGGAGCATCGGCGCCGCCCCCCAGCGAACGTGCGGCGTCCGGTTCCTCCACAGGCGGCCGAGCTGGTGGACTAGAGCGCCGTCGGGACGCCAGAGCCGCCGCCTCGAATACGAGAAGATCGCCCGCGCGAGCTCGAGGTAGCGCGGGTCGGCCGCGGACGCGAGGGCGGACGTCTGGATGCCCTGTGCCGCGCATTGGCTGTCGATCGGAAAGACCGACCGATCGGTGAACTTCGGCGTCCCGTCGGCGAGGAAGAGCCGGCGCGCGTAGAAATCGAGGCCGCTCGCGAGCTCCGTGCCGCCGGCGGCGGCGATCCCGGCGTCTCGGCAGACCATGAGCGCCTCCAGCACGTACCCCGTGTGGTAGCCGTCCACCCACTCGAGCCCGGGCCTTTCACCGTACGGCCACGAGCCGTCGGGGCGCTGTCGCCGGACCGTGTATGCGACTCCCCGCTCCGCCGCCTCGTGAAGGTCGGGCCGATCGACATGACGTGCAAGGCGCGCAAGGAGACCGCAGACGAGCATGTTCGCGTTGTGGATCGGCGTTCGGTCACCGCCCAGGTAGCCGAAGTAGGCGTCGTCGCCATCCCCGGTCTGCGGGACGCGACGCACGAAGAAGTTGCCCGCGCCCTCGGCCCGGTCGAGCAGCTCCTCCTTCCCGGTCGCCTCGTACGCGTCGAGAAGCGCCTGCCCGGCGAACGCGGTCGCGATCGAGTTCGGCGCGCCGACCGGGTAGAAGAAGACGCGAGTCTGGACGTCGAACGGGTAGCCCCAGCAAGGCTCCTGGTAGCCGGAGAGGCGAAGGCCTTCGAGGAGCGCAGCCGCTCGCTCGAGCCGCTCCGCCCGTTCCTCGTCGGCGAGGAAGCCGTCGCGCGCGTAGCTCGAGACGACGGCCGCGAGCGCCGCCGCGTTGTGGCGCGGCGCGATTCCGAGGATCCACCGAAGGTCGAGCGGCGAGCGCTTGACAAGTTGCGTGACGAGCCGGCGGCCGAACGGCCGCCGTACGAGCGGGCCCACATACCGCGTCGCGTTTAGCCCCTCGTACGGGTCGGACCCTCTCCAGCCGCGCTCCTCTCCCCAGCGAGCGAGGGCGCGAGCTGCGTCCACGACGTCCGCGGGGAAGGCGCTCATGACAAGGCGGTGGCCTTCACGAGAGGAGCCGGGTGCGTTCCGGGGCTTCCGCACTCACGGAGAGACGCGCGGCGAGGACGTCGACGATCCGCCGGGCGGCTTCGCCGTCCCAGAGCGGCGGCACCGACGTGCGCCGTCGCCGCGCCGCGTCGATGAGCGCGGGGATCTCGCGGATGCGCGCCGGCGCGAGCCCGAGGAGCACGTTCGTCCCGAGCTCGACCGTAACGGGGCGCTCGGTGTTGGCACGAAGCGTGAAGCACGGAATCCCGAGGTAGGTCGTCTCCTCCTGGATACCGCCGGAATCGGTGAGCGCTGCCGCCGCCTGGGAGAGGAGGCCGAGGAACTCGAGGTAGCCGAGCGGTTCGAGGACGCGCACCCGCGTGCCGTCGACCCCGAGCCCGAAGGCGTGCATCGCCGCCGCCGTCCGCGGGTGCGCGGGAAAGACCACGTCGAGCTCGCGGGAGACGTCGGTGAGCGCGGCGAGCGCCTCCGCGAGAAGCGGCCCCGCGACGAGCGCAGGGCGGTGGAGCGTCACGACGAGATACGTCCCCGGCTCGAGCCCGTGCCGCTCGGGCGCCCGCTCGGCCTCGATGCGACCGCGCATCGCGACGAGCGTGTCGATCATCGTGTTGCCGACCTCGTGGATCGCGTTCGCGGGCCGGCCTTCGTGGAGGAGGTTCTCGCGTGCTTCCGGCGAGTGGGTGAAGAGGAAGTCCGAGAGCGCATCGGCGACGATCCGGTTCACCTCCTCGGGCATCGTCCGGTCGAAGCTTCGAAGGCCGGCCTCGACGTGCCCGAGTGGGATCCCGAGCTTCGCCGCGACGAGCGCGGCGCCGAGGGTCGAGTTGACGTCGCCCGGAACGAGGACGAGGTGCGGCTCCTCCTCGAGCACGATCGGCTCGAGGCGCTGGAGGACGCGAGCGACCTGCTGAGCGTGCGAGCCCGACCCGACGCCGAGGAACCGATCGGGATCTCCGACGCCGAGCTCGTCCAAGAAGACCTGCGACATCGGGTCGTCGTAGTGCTGTCCGGTGTGCACCAGCACATGCTCGAGCTCGCTCCGCCGCGCGGCGAGTTCGCGGAGGACGGGCGCGATCTTCATGAAGTTCGGGCGTGTCCCGACGACGGCGAGGATCTTTCGGCGGCTCATCGGCGCCTCCGGATCCCGTTCACGAGGGGCAACCGTCACTCGCCTTTCTCTCAAGCAATTTGTAAGAGCGATCCGTCGCCGTCTGAACCGCCGGCGGCTCCATCTATACTCGCGGACTCAAGAGATGCGCCGCCGGGCCGATGTTCTCAGGGACCGACGGGGCATCGGGGTCTGGGGCCGAGAAGCTATGGGATCGCACACGTCAAGACGCGTTGGTTGCTTCGCCGCGGCGGTCGCCGCTGCGCTCGCGCTCGTCTCCGTTGCATCGGCGGCACGAATCGACACGGCGTTCCTCCAGTACCCGGGAACGGCGTTCGAAGGCAGCCAGGCGAGCGCCGGTTTTGGCCGCGTACGCGGGGCGGGCGCGACGTTCATCAAGCTGACCCTCGACTGGCGGTCAATCGTCCGGCGTGGACAACCCGTCGACGCGAGAAACCCGGCTGATCCGACGTACGACTGGTCACGGTTCGACGCGCTCGTGACGAACGCGGTCGAGAACGGCCTCCAGCCGCTCGTGATGGTCGTCCACGCGCCGTCCTACGCCTCGACGGTCAACGACGGGTGGGCGAACGTCGACCCTGACGCCCTCGGCCAGTTCGCCTACGCCACGGCAAGGCGCTACAGCGGCAGGTACCCCGAAGAAGCGTCCGTGAAGCTTCCCCGCGTCCGGTACTGGCAGGCGTGGAACGAGCCGAATCTTCTTTACTACCTCTCGCCGCAGCGCAAGAACGGGACGATCGTTTCCGCCGACCGCTATCGCGTCATGGCGAACCGGTTCACGGCCGCGGTGAAGTCCGTCGATCCTTCGAACCTCGTCCTCGCCGGCGGAACGGGCCCGTTCAAGCGCGTCGAGAACTCCTCCCCGCTCGCGTTCATGCGGGAGTTCCTCTGCCTGCGGAGAAACCTGACTCGGAAGCCGCGCTGCGGCCCCGTCCACTTCGACATCTGGGGTCACCATCCCTACACGTCGGGCGGGCCGCTGCACACCGCGATCCTGCCCGACGACGTCTCGCTCGGTGACCTACCGCAGATGCGGCGCGTCCTCAAGGCGGCGCGGCGGCGCGGGACGATCGTCTCGACAGGCCCCGTCCGCTTCTGGGTGGACGAGTTCAGCTGGGACTCTCGCCCGCCGGATCCTGGCGCGATCCCGTCCGCGCTCCACGCGCGTTGGGTCGCCGAGAGCCTCTACCGGATGTGGCGAAACGGCGTCTCCCTCGTCGCCTGGCTCCAACTCATGGACAACCGCTTCACCGGCAGGTGCGGCAATCCGTACCAGTCCGGCTTCTACCGGTGGGCGCCGACGATCGCG
>JACVSB010000174.1 GCA_014534155.1 Thermoleophilia bacterium | reverse complement strand
GCGCCCGGGAGATCGACGAGATCGCGTCCGCCCTCGTCGCGGAAGTGGCGCAGGCGAAGCGAGGAGAGCGCCGGATCGAGGTCGCGCAGAGGCACGCGGCTCCAGCATGCGAGGTCGGCTCTGGACGCCGGCCCGTACGCCGCCAGGTAGCGCCGCGCGAGGTGGACGCGACCGACCTCCGGTTCGGCGAGCGGCAGCTCGACTCGCCGGAAGGGCGTGACGCGCGGCGGAGACCAGCGCGCTGCTTCGGGCGCCTGCTCGAGCCGGGCGAGAACGAGAAGCCACTGGAGCTGGCGCTGCGGTCGAGGATCGTCAGTCGGCGCGGGCGGCCGCTCGTAGCCGAGGAGGGAGAGAAGCTCGCGCCTCGTCACTCGTCCTTTCCGTCGGGCGAGCTCGACCGCGGCCGCGACGGTCTCGGCGGGCGGAGGGTCGACGCCGCGGGTGCGTGCGAGCGTGGCCGCTTCGCGAACGCCGGCGGCGAAGAAGGGGTAGTCCGCGGCGCTGACGAGATGCAGGGTCGCGCGCATGAGCGTCGCCTTGAGAACGGACTCTCGTACGAGCGCCCTCTCGAGCTGCTCCCGCTTGAACCCGTCCAGGCGTGCCCAGAGGGCGAGGTACGGGGACGGCGCCCACTGGGCCTGGAGGCCCGCGAGGCGCTCGACGGCCGCGCTCGCGCGCACGCGTGCGCGCGAGAGGAGAAGCTGGCGCAGGAGCGTCGTTCGATTCAGCTCGCGCAGCGTGAGGACGCGCGTCACGCGACTACGCTAGCCGCGTGCCCGCGCGTGTCCGCTTCGCTCCGAGCCCGACGGGCTTCCTGCACATCGGCGGAGTTCGCACCGCACTCTTCAACTGGCTCTTCGCGCGGCACGAAGGCGGGGAGTTCCTCCTTCGGATCGAGAACACGGACGCAAGCCGTGAGGTCGAGGAGGCCGTGGAGCAGATTCAGGGGTCGCTTCGCTGGCTCGGGCTCGAGTGGGACGGGCCGATCTCCTTCCAGCTCGACCGCCTCGCGAGGCACCAGGAGCTCGCGCGCCGCCTCCTTCGCGAGGGTCTCGCCTACGAGGACGAGGGTGCGATCCGGTTCCGGATGCCCGACGAGGGCGAGACGCGGTGGGACGATGCGATACGCGGGCGGATCGCCTTCCCGAACGAGCGGATCGAGGACGTCGTCCTGCTCCGGTCGGACGGGCGCCCGACCTACAACTTCGCCTCGCCGGTGGACGACGCGGACGACGGGATCACCCACGTCGTCCGCGGCGAGGACCACGTCTCGAACACTCCCAAGCAGATCCGGATCCTGGAGGCCCTCGGCGCGCCGGTTCCGCGCTACGGCCACGTCCCGAGCGTGCTCGGCCCCGACGGGCGCAAGCTCTCCAAGCGCCACGGGGCCGTCTCCGTAGAGGACTTCCGGGCGCAGGGGTACGTCCCCGAGGCGCTTGTCAACTACCTCGCGCTCCTCGGCTGGAGCCTCGACGAACGGACGACGGTGATCCGCCGCGACGAGCTCGTCGCCCACTTCACGCTGGAGCGCGTCGGCGCGAGCGCAGCCACCTTCGACTACGAGAAGCTCCGCTGGCTGAACGGCGTCTACCTCCGCGAGCTTCCGCCCGAGGAGTACGCCGACAGGCTCGTCTCCTACATGCGCGAGCGCGGTTTCCCCGGTGACGAGCCGACGATTCGCGCCGCCGCCCCGCTCGTCCAGGAGAAGATCTCGACGCTGGGCGACTTCGCCGGGTTCGCGGGCTTCCTCTTTCATCCCGTCGACCCCGACGCCGAGCTCCTGGACGGCACCTCCGACGTCCTCGCGGCCGCGGCGGCGGAGCTCGCCGGCCTGGAGCGGTTCACCGCCGAGGAGATCGAAGCGGCGCTGCGGGGCCTTGCAGCGCGCCTCGGGCGGAAGCCGCGCGAGGCCTTCGCTCCCATCCGCGTCGCCGTGACGGGCTCGAGCGTCTCGCCCGGCCTCTTCGAGTCGATCGAGCTGCTCGGGCGCGAGGAGAGCCTCGCGCGGATCAGCGCTGCCGCGCGAGCTCTCTGATCCGGGCCTGCCTGCGCGCGAGGTGCCGCTCGAGCGCGTGCTCGAACGACGTCCAGGAGCGCCATCGGAACTCGTCTCGAGGGGTCGGCACGCGAACCGGCACAGCTCCCCGGAACAACTCCGTTACCTCGTTCTTCTCCTGTGTCGCCACGTTCCCCCGGTCCCGCGCGCGACGCGTTCTCGCGTTCGACGGGTAAACGGGGATCCGTTCGGGGGGGTTACGGGCGAAACAGGACAAAACCTCCCGCGAAGAGCGCGAGGCCGGCCGCCCAGAGCGGCCAGGCGGCGAGCACCGCACCGGCCGTGAAGAGAAGAGCGCCCGCAACGATCAGCGCCGTGGCGGCGACCGCGGCGGGCGAGAGCGCGGGCGGCGGTGGCTCTCGGCGCCGGCTCGAGCGCTCGCCGTCGTTCCCGAGGCGAAGCGGGTTGCGCTCGAGCGCGCGAAGGCGCGCGAGCCGGACGCGGAAGAGTGCGCCGCGCCATTCCGGAAGGAGGCCGCCCAGCTGGTCGTGCTCGCCCTCCTCGATCGCGCCCGCCACGTCCGCGGTTGCGTCGCGCGCGTGACCGAGGGCCGAGACGAGCTCCGCGTGGAGAGCCTCCGCGCCGGCCGGCGGCTTGATCCCGAGCGCCAGCTCGCCCGCAGCGTGCAGGGCGTACTGGAGCGAGGGAAGCTCGTCCGGCGCGACGTCCGCGATCCGCTCGGCGGGCGAGTCGGCGACGCGCTCGAGACGGAGGAGAGCCGCCCCGAGCCCCTCCCACAGGTCGGCCACGGCTGCTGCGTAGTCGCGCCGTTCGCCGGTACGGACGACCCGCTCCATCGACGGGGGATAATAGCCCCGTCCTTGCCGCGGTACACTCGCCGCGTGGAACCGCACGCCGCCGGCGCGATCGTCGTCGCGGACGACGATTCGGCGGTGCGGCTTCTCTGCCGTGTGAACCTCGAGCTCGAGGGCTACCGCGTCGTCGAGGCCGCCGACGCCCGCGAGCTGGAGGACGTCGTGGGCCGCGACGACGTCGCGGGAGTCTTCCTCGACATTCGCCTGGGCGAGGCGGACGGGGTCGCGCTCGCCCGCCGGATGCGCAAGGAGCGTCCGGGCCTCCGCGTCGTCTTCCTCAGCGGAAGCGTCGAGCGCGCAGACTCCCTCGGCGAGCTCGCCGAGGGCTTTCTCGCCAAGCCGTTCAGCCTCGAAGCGCTGAGCGAGAGCGCACGGCAGCTTGCTCCCCCGCCGGCTTAGAGGGCGCGCCGGCCTCTGAGTCGCGAGCCTCTGCTCCCCGAGCCTCTGTCTCCCGGTCGCGCCGCGCGTGCTCGCGCCACCGGATCGTGCCGAGCATGAGCGTGATCGCGCCGAAGCCGAGCGCGACGTTCAGCGCCACGGTGGCGAGCTGCATTCCGACGCTGAAGGAGAGGACGGCGCTCTTGGACGCCCACCCTGCCAGCGCGAAGACGAGCACCGCCTGCTGGGTGCCCGCCCCACCCGGGGTGAAGGGAAGCGTGGTCGCGAGCCCACCGACCACGAGGACGGCGAGCACCGTCTCCGCCGTCGCCGGTATGTGGAAGGCGCGCAGGAAGAAGTAGACCGAGAGGACGCGAAAGACCCACGAGAGCGCCTGCCACGAGACCACGCGCGTCGCGAAGACGCGCCAGTCGCCGAGGATCACGAACCCCTGCATCACCTTCTCCTTGAAGGCGACCACGTGCCGGGACGCCCACGTGAGCCCGAGGATCGCCGCGGCGACGAGGACGGAGAGGAGAAGTGCAGCCGTCCGCGGATGCTCGACCGCGAACGACCAGTCGAACGCCGGCAAGGCGGGCAGGTCCGGGACGCCCGGCAGGAGGCCGCGCTGGAGGGCGACGAGGAAGAGGAGCGAGGCGAGCACGAAGTCGAAGAGCGTCTCGACAACGAGCGTCGAGCCGAGCGTCGGGTAGGAGGCGCCGCGGATCCGCTGCTTGGCCAGGTAGAGCCTGACGAGGTCGCCGCCGCGGGCCGGCGCGATCGCGTTCACGCCGACGCCGGCCCAGTACGCGCCGAAGACGCCGGCGAAGGGAACTCGCGACTCTCGATACGCGGCCGTGAGGATGTTCTGCCACCCGCGCACCCGCGCGACGAGCCGCACGAGATGGCAGAGAAGCGCGAGCGCGAGGAGCGACCAGCTGACGGCGGCCAGGTGCCGCCCGAACGCCTCGACGGCGTCGAGGAAAGCGCGGACGTCGTCCACGGTCTGACCATAGCCTTGCGCCCGTTCCGCTGCTCCCGGCGCGCGCAACAGCGGAACGGAGGGCCGACGGCCTG
>JACVSB010000159.1 GCA_014534155.1 Thermoleophilia bacterium | reverse complement strand
GCTCGAGATCGACTTCATGGTCTCGTCCGAGCTCGAGGCCGCGAACGCGATCTCGCGCATCATCGGCATCCCGTCCGCGCGCCACACCGACGTCTTCGCGGACGGCCTCGTCCAGATGGTCGAGTTCGACGTGGAGCGGGACGGCAGCGACGGGTCGGGCGGGGGCCGCCGAGAGCGCCTCGTCGGCGTGCCGCTGCGCGAGGCGAGCGTTCCCGACGACTCCAAGGTCGCGAGCATCATCCGGGGCGACCGGGTGCTCGTCCCGCGCGGCAACGAGTCGATCCTCGCCGGCGACCGCGTGGTCGTGATCGGGTCGCCTGCGGCGGCCCGCGAGTGGAGCCGCATCATGCGCCGGGGTTCCGTGTCGGTCAGCGACGTCGTCGTCGTCGGCGCGGGCCAGACCGGGGTCGCGGTCGCTCGCGCGCTCCTCGATCAGCGAATCGGCGTCCGCCTCGTCGAGGCCGACCGCGACCGCGCCCGAATCGTCGCCGAGCAGCTCCCCGGCGCGCGCGTCTTCCACGCGACAGGCGTCGAGCCGGAGTTCCTGGAGCGGGAGCGGATCGGTCAGGCGGACGCGGCCGTCTTCGCTATGCGGGAAGACGCCAAGAACCTGTACGCGGCCACCCTCGCGAAGATGCACGGCGTTCCGGTCACCATCGCGCTCGTGCACGAGCCGATCTCCGAGGCCGTCTTCGAGACGGCGGGCGTCGACGTCGCGGTCAACCCGCGCACGGTGACCGCCGAGGAGATGGTGCGCTTCGCCCACGACCCGCGAATCCGCCAGCTCGCGATGCTCGAGGGCGACCGCTTCGAGGTCCTGGACATCACCGTGCGCAAGGAGAGCGAACTGTGCGGCCGCCGCTTCCGCGAGCTGCCGATGACGGGCTCGCTGATCGGCGCGATCGTCCGCGACGGCGGCGCGATCTTCCCCCACGGCGACGACATGCTCCTCCCCGGCGACCGCGCGATTATCTTCACCGAGTCCAAGCGCGTTCCTCAGGTCGAGCGGGTCCTGTAGCGGCGCGGCGCGTTCCCGTCGCGCTCGCCGCCGCGCTCTACGCGCTGGCGGGTGCGGCCCTCCTCTTCCCTGCCCTGCTCAACGGCTTCCCCCTCGTCATGGGGGACACGTGGCGCTACGTCCGCGAGGCGGACGGTCACTACTCCTGGGCGAGCTCGCAGTTCTACTCCTACCTGCTCCGGCTCTTCGCCGGCTCCTCGCTCTGGCTCGTCGCCCTCCTCCAGGCCGCAGCCGCGCTCTACGTGGTCGCCGCCTTCTTCCGGCGCGTCCTCGGCGCGACGCACGTCCACGCGGGAGCCGCGGTGGCGCTCCTCGCGCTCACGAGCTCGCTCAGCCTCTTCGCAAGCCTCGTCATGACCGACCTCGTGCTCAGCCTCGGGCTCGTCGCGGCTCTCACCGTGCTCCTCTCCACGCCGTCGCGCGCGGGCGACCTCGTGCTGGCGCTCCTGGTCGCGGTCGCGACCGCGGCGCACCCCGTCGCCGTCCTCCTCCTCACGCTGGTCGTGCTCGCCGCGCTCGTCGTGGTTGCGCTCACGCGGGCAAGAACGGGGTCCTGGCGCGGCCTCCCGCGCGTGGGGCTCCTCGCGGCCGCCGTCGCCGCGGGGCTCGTCGCGCTGACGGTGAGCAGCGCGATCGTGTGGGGGAAGCCGACGCCGAACCCGCACAGCGCCGTCGTCACGTTCGCCTACCTGTACGTGCACGGAGACCTCCGGCACGAGCTCGAGGAGTGCGAGCGCTGGGACGCCTGCGCGCTCCCGAGGACGCCGCCCCGCGTCGACCGGCGCCCGCTCTTCGACTTCGGGGGCGAAGGCCTGAGCGAGTTCAACCGCTTCCTCTTCGACGACGACTCCAGCGTGCTCTGGACGAGGCTCGGCGGGCCGACCGCCTTCGCGGGAAGGGCGCGCTCGATCGTCCTCGAGCACGTGCGGCGCCAACCCGCTTCGTACGCTCGCCGTGTCGCCTCCTCCGCGTGGGAGCAGCTCTTCCAGGTGCGGGCGCTCAGCCACCTCGAGTGGATGACGCGCTACCTCGGCAAGCGGCACTCGGCGCTCCTCTCGACCCACAACCGGCACGACCCGCCCTGGTTCGAGGCCGGCCGCCAGTTCCAAAAGACGCTCGACCTCGACTGGGCGAGCGATGTGGCGGGCGCCTTCGCGCTCGTCGGGGCCATCGCCACGTCCGCTGCCGGCGCCGTCTTCCTCGTCCGCTCCCTCGTGCGTCGAGGGCGGTTTCCGGCGCCGCTCGACGCTGCTCTTCCGGCGGCGCTCCTGCTCCTCGCGTGCTACGTCGGGCACGCCGTCGTCGTGGCAACGAGCGCGTACCCGACACCCCGGTACGGCGGGCGCGTGGCGTGGCTCCTCGTGCTCGCACTCTGGGCGCTCGCCTACGCGGCGTTCAGCGCCTACGTTCCTCGCGCGCTCGCGTGGCGCCTACACCGGACGCGCGTGAACGAGCACGATGTCGCCGAGCCAGCCGACCGGCACGCGGACGTCCCGGACCGCGGCAGCGCTGCCCACCGCTCCGGCGAGCGCCGGTGATGCCTTGGCCAGCCGGCCCGCGATGTAGGAGAGGCGGAAGGCGCGCGGTACGAGCGTGAACTCGACCGGGCGAAACCGCGCGGCATGCAGGGTCGCGTGCAGCGTTTCCGGGCTGAAGTAGTGCAGGTGAGGGCGGATGAACCACGGCCATCCGCCCTTTCGCGCGCGGGCGTGGATGCTCGCCACGTTGATCGTGCTCAGCGTGAGCAGGCCATCGTCGGCGACCACGCTTCGCAGGCGCCGCAGCGCCGCGACGGGATCGATGACGTGTTCGAGGACGTCCAGGAGGACGACCGCGTCGGCGCCGTCTCCGGGAGCGACGTCCTCCAGCGCGCCCTCGCGCAGATCGACGCGGAAGCGCCGGCGGCCGAGCTCCGCCGCCCAGCGGGACGGCTCGTAGCCCGTCGCTTCCCAGCCGCGCCCTCGCGCCGCGTCGAGCAAGAGCCCGACGTGCGCGCCGAGCTCGAGCAGTCGCCGCCCCGGCAGGTGGTACCCCTCGATGGAGGCGAGAACCCACCGGAAGAGCTCGCGTCGGCCCTCCTCCTCGCGTAGGTACGTCTCGTCGACGACCTGCTCGTAGGTCTCGAGCACGTCGGCCGGGCGGAGCGCTGGCACAGAGGCGACCATGCCACAGGTCCGGCACTGGACGATGTCGTCGTGGCGGGAGAGGGCATCGCTCGTGCAGCGAAACTCATCCGGCTGCACTGCGCCCGCGGCCGTCGCCGGGTACACGAGCGCCTGCTCGCACGCGCCACAGAGCTCGCACGGTCGCTCGACCCGGCGCCGTCCGGGGAGCGGCGCGCCCGCGCGCGGCTCTCGCCACGCCGGCGGCCAGCGGCGACCGCCCTTCCCCCTGGCCGCGCTGCGGTGGCCCGTGTACGCGAGCGTCGTGGCCACGTAGCGCAGCGAGCGCGCGATGCCGATCGAGGACGACTCGCTGGTGTACCGCGTCGGGATTGGAACCTCCACGATCCGCTGTCCCCCCGTGGCCGCATCCACGATGAGCTGCGAGTCGAAGGCGAAGTCGTCGCTGTAGCGGAGGAAGGGAAGCGAGAGGAGGAACTCACGCGTGAAGGCGCGCATCCCGCTGTGGAGGTCGGTGAAGCGCGACCCGAGCATCAGGTTCTCGAGCGTCGTCGTCGCGCGGTTGCCCCAGTAGCGAAAGAGCGGCATCCCGCCCGAGCGCGGGTCCCCGCCGCCCGCGAAGCGGGAGCCGAACGTCATGTCGGCGTCTCCGGCGAGGATCGGCTCGACGAGCCTCGGGAGAGCCTTGGGGTCGTACTGGTAGTCGGGGTGGAGGAGCACGACGACGGCGGCCCCGTCGTCGAGCGCCTTCGTGTAGCACGTCTTCTGGTTCCCGCCGTAGCCGCGGTTCGACGCGTGCGCGTACACCTGCCGGATCCCGAGCTCGCGCGCGAGCTCGACGGTGCCGTCCGGGCTCGCATCGTCGACGAGGATCACGTCGTCGGCAAAGGGCGCGGGGATGTCGGCCAGGGTTTGCGCGAGCGTCCGCTGGGCGCGGTACGCCGGGAGCGTGATGACGACACGGGCCAAGCGGGCGGCAACGTTACAGCGCTGCGTGGCGGCGGGCTCCGAGAGCCGTGTACGCCGTTAGCCTCCCCGCGATGGCGAAGGGCGCGGCTCCTCGGTGACGCTCGAACAGCTCGCGGTCACGGTCGCGCTCCTCGCGGTCCTCGGCCTCGCCGCCAGCCGCTTCGGCCTCTCCGCGATCCCCGCGTACCTCCTCGCGGGCCTCCTCCTCGGGCCGAACACGCCGCGGGCGCTCTCGCTGATCGAGCCGTCCGAGGTGACAGAGTTCGTCGCAGAGCTCGGCCTCATCTTCCTGCTCTTCTTTCTCGGCCTCGAATTCAGCGTCGAGCGCGTCCTGCGGATGGGACGGCATCTGGGCCTCGGCGGCTCGATCGACCTGCTCGTGAACGGCGCCCTCGGCCTCGCGCTCGGCGTGGCGGCGTTCGGCTTCAGCTTCGCCGCCCTCCTCGTCGCGGCCGGGGTCTACATCTCGTCCAGCGCGGTCGCGATCAAGGGGCTCACCGACTTTCGCCGGCTCGCGGACGAGGAGACGGACCTCGTCCTGGCCG
>JACVSB010000128.1 GCA_014534155.1 Thermoleophilia bacterium | reverse complement strand
CGCGGAGACGGCTCGCCGCGCGTTGGAGGATACGGGCGCGGAGATCCTGCCCGGGCGCGGCCTCGACTTCCGCGACCCCTGGGGCAACCGCTGGCAAGTGGTGCAGTACGACCGCATCCAGTTCACGAAGGCCGCGCACGTCGCGCGCGGGATGGGCCTCGGCGGGCTCCGGAAAGGGGAGGCGGCGCTGGAGGAGCTCCGTGCCAAGGGGATGGCGCCGGGGTACGCTTCCGGCGTGGATCCCGGCAGCCTGCCCAAGGAGGAGCTCGCCCGCCTCCTGCGCGAGGCCGAGCAGGCGCACGCCGCCTACGAGCGTGAGCTCGGCCACCGCGACGACGACTGGCCCACCTGGTACGCGGGCTGGATCCTCGAGCAGCTCGAGCGCCGCTCGGCGGGGCCCGAGGCCTAGCCCGCCGCCGCGGTCGCCT
Organism: Thermoleophilia bacterium; assembly: GCA_014534155.1. The sequence continues at coordinate 5,170 of JACVSB010000128.1, read as the reverse complement.
TCTTGCGGCGGGGACGCTGGTCGCGGTCCCCGCCCTCGCGTCGCTCGGCCGACTCCTCCTCCACCTCGCCGCGCACGCAGCCGTCCACCTGCAGCCCGAAGAAGAGCGCCACGCAGGAGACGAAGAGGTAGGTGAGGAGGACGATCGCCGAGGCGAGGCTCCCGTAGGCCGAGCGGTAGTCGGCCACGAAGGTGGCGTAGAGGCCGAAGCCGACCGAGGCGAGAAGCCAGGAGCCGATCACGAGGACCGACCCGACCCCCGCCCACGCGAAGGACTGCGGCTTGGCGGGCGCGTAGCGGATGAGGAGCGAGACCGCGACGACGAGCATCGCGACCGCGAGCCCCCAGCGGGCGACGTAGAGGACGAGCTCGAGGAGCGCGGGCAGGTGGACGCTGCGCAGGATCCGCGGCCCGAGCTGGATGACGAGCGCGGCACCGACGACGAGCACGGCGATGGGGACGGCGACGAGAAGCGAGGTCGCGAGCCGCCGCCAGCCCGGGCGCTCCTCCTTGAGCCCGTACACGCGGTTCAGCGGCGCCATGAGTGTGCGCACCGCTGCGCCCACCTGCCAGAGCGCGAAGGCGACGCCGAAGGTGAGCCAGAGGAAGCGCTTCTCGCCCAGGATCTCCTTCACCGTGCGGTCGATCACCGAGAAGGCATCCGGCTGGACCGCGTCGCGCACGCGGGGGCCGAGGTCGCTCTTCCATGTCTCGTCCAGGCCGAGGAAGGCGACGAGCGCGAGGCCCGCGAGGAGGAGCGGGACGAGCGCGAAGAGGATGCGGAAGGCGAGCGCGCTCGCGTAGCTCAGGAGGTCGTTGTCGAGGAAGGAGCGGACGCCCGTCGCGAGCATCCTCCGCCCCCGCCGGCGGGCTTCGCCCCACGTGCGAATCCCCGAGCGCTCCCAGATCTCGCGCGGGACGGCCACGCGCTCGGGGGTACCCGGCGGGGGCGATCCCGACGCACCGGTGCGAGCCTCGGCGAAGATACGGCCGTGGAGCCCGCCCGGCGGCGAGTAGAGCGAGCGGCCGTCCGCGCCGAGGACGCCGTTCCCAACCAGCTGCACCTCGCCTCGGCGATCGCCTGGCGCTTCCTCGTCGTCGCCGCCGCCGCGTGGGTGATCGCCTGGGTCCTCGCACACCTGCGCGTGGTCATCCTCCCCTTCGCGTTCGCGCTCCTCCTCGCCTCCGTCCTCTCGGTGCCCGCTGGCTGGCTCCGCCGCCGCGCCTTCCCGCCGGCGGCCGCCGCGGCCGTCGTCCTGGTCGGGTCGCTCGTTCTCTTCGCCGGCGTCGTGGCCGCGATCGCCCCCACGGCGAGCCAGGACTTCGGCAACGTCGGCACGGGCGTCGAGAGCGGGATCGAGGAGGTGACGGACTGGCTCGCGGAGGGGCCGCTCGACCTCTCGCCGACCGAGCTCACGCGCTACCGCGAGCGGGCGATCGACGAGGTGCGGGGGCGGGCGGACACGATCGCGGGCGGCGTCCTGGGCGGCGCTTACCTCGTGCTGGAGATCGTGGCGGGAGCCGTCCTCGCCCTCTTCCTCCTCTTCTTCATCCTCAAGGACGGCGACCGCATGTGGCCCTGGGCGGTCCGCCTGTTCCCGCCCGAGGCGAGGGCCGACGTCGACCAGCTCGGCCGCATCGCCTGGCGCACGATGGGCGGCTACCTGGGCGGCCAGGCGATCGTCGCGCTCGTGGACGCCGTCTTCATCGGCCTGGCCCTCTGGCTGATCGGCGTCCCCCTCGTCCTTCCGCTCGCGATCCTCACCTTCCTCGGCGGGTTCTTCCCCGTCGTCGGCGCCTTCGTCGCCGGCGGCGCCGCAGCGCTGATCGCGCTCGTCTCGAACGGGTTCGTGGACGCCCTCCTCGTCGTCGCGGCGGCGACGACCGTGCAGCAGCTGGAGGGGAACCTGCTCCAGCCCATGATCGTGGGCCGGGCGGTGCGGATCCACCCGGTCGCGGTCATCCTCGCCGTCACGTCCGGAGCGGTGATCTGGGGCCTTCCCGGCGCCATCCTCGCCGTGCCCACCGTCGCCGTGGCGGCCCAGTCGGCCTCCTACCTGCGCTCGGGCCGCGTCCCGGGGGAAGAGGACGTAGGCCCGGTCCCGGCGCGGGAGGGCGTGGCGGAGGGGCCCGCCGCGGACGGCGAGCGCGAGCGGGAAGCGGCCCCGCCGCGCTAGGCGAGCGTGGCAGAGGACAGTTGTCGTGCGCCCGCGATGGGGCCGGCCGAGGTCGCACGGGTCCTCGACGCGCTCGCATCCGCCGGCGTGGACGTCCACCTCGACGGAGGATGGGCGGTCGACGCGCTCGTCGGCGAGCAGACGTGCGACCACCGCGATCTCGATCTCGCGTTCGACGGGGAGGCAGTGCAGGCGGCCGTGCGCGCTCTGCGGGCGCTGGGATACACCGAGGACGAGACGGCGATCCCAGGGCTTCCGGCGCGGCTCGTCATGAGGGACGAGGACGGCCGCTGCGTCGACTTGCACCCGCTCGCCTTCGACCGCGAGGGGAACGGCTGGCAAGAGCTGTCGCCGACGGGACGAGCGTGGGGTCTCTATCCGCGCGGCGACCTGGAGCACGAGGGCACGATCGAAGGCAGGAGCGTGCCCTGCACGAGCCCCGAGCTGCAACACCGCTTCCGGATGGGCTACGAGTGGCGCGAGCGCGACGAGCACTTCCTGCTCGTCCTGCACCGGCGCTTCGGACTGCCGGTTCCCCCCTCCCTCCCCTAGGAGCGACGGCCCCGCGAGCGGGGGAGGCAGCGGGAGGCGAGCGGAAGGGGGGCCGCGCAGTGGCGCAGGCCGCACGGAGGGGGAAGGTCGCGACGTCAAGTCGGAGGGTCGCGCGGCGGCGACGCTAGTCGAGCCGCGGCGGAGGCTCGAGCCGGAAGACGGGATGCCGTTCTGCCTCGGCCGCGAAAGCGTCCAGCGGCGCTCCCTTCCTCGCGTCGAAGAAGGGCCGCACGCTCGGGACGCGCTCGAGGTACGTGCGGAGGATCGGCGCCCGCTCCGCTGGCGAGACCTCAGCGACCGCGCAGCGCAGACGTGTTCGCCCGCGCCGCAGCTCGACCGCCCCGGCCGCGCGAGCGTTCTTCACCCACTCGCGCTCGCCGAAGGGGGCGACGAGCCACGGCCTTCCGGCTTGCTCGACGAGCGTGACCGGCGTCGTGTAGAGCCGCCCCGTCCGCCGCCCCGGGACGGTGAGCAGGTACGTGTTCCGAGGGCCGAGCCCGAGGCGAAGCGGTGGCGTCAGCACGGCCTTGAGGAGACGGCGCGCGCGCGAACCGCGACTACGCTCGCGGTGCACGCAGCGCCTTCAGGTGCTGAAGCCGCGCGTCGTTCGCGAGCGTCCGGTACTGGTCCGACTCCATCGCGTCGAGCGCGATCTTCCCCGCGGAGTCGCTCTGGACCCCCATCCGTATCTCTTCGTGAGCGGCGACGAGCGCAAGCACGGCTGATCCTTCGAGAAGAACTTCCGTCGCTCCTCTTCGAGCGCGCTCTCCGGAAGGTCGTTCTTGACCGCGAAGACGTGGAAGACGACGTCATCCGACGTGTACCGGTGGGGGTGCCGCGCGATCAGCTCGTACTGAGTGCCCGCCGCTGTTCGGCCACGGGATTCCGGCGGGATCTCGGCGACGTCCGCGGGACAGTCGTCCGCGACCTCGATGAAGGTGTCGTAGTTTTTCGCCGTGGACACCGCGATGGTTCAGGCGGCGCGAGCGGTAGCGCGCGCCGTCGTCGGAGTCAGGCTATCGCCGACTCGCCGAGGAGCGCCTTCACCTCGGCGTGGAAGGAGGCGTCCGGGCGGACGCGGAAGCCCGGGCCGAAGGCGTAGGCGCGCCGCCCCTGCGAGGTCTCCAAGAGGACGACCACGGACGAGTCGCCGGGGTAGCGCCTTGCCAGGTCGGCGAGCTCGCGGATGAGGCCCGCGGCCGCGCGACGTGCGTCCACCTGGAGGCGGACCTCCGTTCGCTCCGGCGTCGCCTCGAAGGGCGCGAGCTCGAGGGCGACGAGCTTCGTCTCCCCCTGCTGCTTGTGGTCGACCCGGCCCTTGACCACGAGCACGCGGTCGGCCTCCAGGAGCTCGCGCGAGGCGGCGTAGACGGAGTTGAAGACCACGGTCTCCACGGATCCCGAGAGGTCGTCCAGGCGCAGGAAGACCATGGGCTCGCCCTTCTTCGTGGTCAGCTGCTTCAGTGCCCCCACCATCCCGGCCACCGTCACGACCTCGCCGTCGCGGCGGCGCTCGAGCGCGGCCAGCTCGCAGTCGACCTTGCGCCGGAGCTGCGCCTTGATCCCGTCCAGCGGGTGCTCGGAGACGTAGAGGCCGAGCGACTCCTTCTCGAGCTGGAGGAGCACCTTCTTGCCGTACTCGTCGGCGGGGAGCACCGGGTAGTGCTGAGCGGGCCCCGTCTCGGCCTCGCCGAAGACCGTGTCGAAGATCGAGGACTGGCCGGCCAGGCGATCGGCCTGGTGCTTCGCGCCCCAGCCGAGCACGCGGTCGAGCATCTCCCCCTCGAGGAGGCTCCGTCGGGTCGCCCCCGTGGAGTCGAGCGCGCCGGACTTGACCAGGGCCTCGAGGGCGCGCTTGTTCACGAGCTGGGGGTCGACCCGCTCCACGAAGTTCCAGACCGACGTGAAGGCGCCGCCCGCCTCGCGCGCGGCGCAGATCGCGCGCGCGGCCGACTCGCCCACGTTCTTGACCGCGTTCAGGCCGAAGCGGATCTTCCCGCCCACGACGGCGAAGTCGACCGCGGACTCGTTCACGTCCGGCGGCAGGACCTCGATCCCCATCTCGTCGCAGGCGGCGACGTAGAAGGGGACCTTGTCCTTCGTGTTCATGACCGAGGAGATGAGGGCGGCCATGTACTCGGCCGGGTAGTGGGCCTTCAGGTAGGCCGTGCGGTAGGCGATCAGGGCGTAGCAGGCCGCGTGCGACTTGTTGAAGGAGTAGTCCTGGGCCTGCTCCATGTCCTTCCAGAGCTGGGTCGCGACGGCGGGGGTGACACCGTTGGCCGCGCAGCCCTCGAGGAACTTGTCCTTGAGCGAGGCCATGAGAGAGTGGATCTTCTTGCCGATCGCCTTGCGCAGGTCGTCCGCCTCGGCCGGCGAGAAGCCCGCGAGCTGCTTGGCGATCTCCATGTACTGCTCCTGGTAGATGCAGATCCCGTACGT
>JACVSB010000235.1 GCA_014534155.1 Thermoleophilia bacterium | reverse complement strand
GAAGGTGCGCGGCGCCCTCCCGCGACCCGTCTACGGGCGCGACCGCGTGGCGCGCCTCCTCCTCGGGTTCGCGCGCACCGCGGACGAGCTGCGCCTGAGCCTTCGGCTTGCGCGCGTCAACGGTCAGCCCGGCGTTCTCGCCTCGAACCCGGACGGCTCACCGTTCTCGGTGATCTCGCTCGACATCGCCGGGGGAGCGGTCACCGCTCTCCGCTCGGTCGTCAACCCGGACAAGCTGCGGCACCTCCATCCACCCGAGCTCGACGCGGCGCCGACTCGTCCGGCGACCGAGGAGGGCACCCGAAGGCGGTAACGAAATCTCGGGACGTGCCCGAGAACAGCGACGCCGCGGGCGAGGACGAGCAGGAGCGGCTCGACCGGGAGCTGATCGAGCTTCTGAACGAGCTCCGCGTCGCTCTCCCCGGAATCCAGGTTCTCTTCGCCTTCCTCCTCATCGTCCCCTTCTCGCAAGGCTGGCGCGACGTGACAGGCGTCCAGCGCGACGTCTACTTCGCGGCCGTCGTCTGCACGACGATCGCGACGGTGCTCCTGATCGCGCCCACCGCTCTCCATCGCATCCAGTGGCGTGCCCGTGACAAGGAGTGGATGCTGACCGCGTCGAACCGGTTCGCGATCGCCGGGACCGCGTTCCTCGGGCTCGCCACCGCGGCCGTCGTCTTCCTCATCACCGACGTCGTCTTCGGCGGGTGGGCCGTGGCGGTTACGACCGGGCTGACCGCCGCGCTCATCGCCGGCTTCTGGTTCGTCCTTCCGCTGGCACGGCGACTGCAGTCGTAGCGCGGGGCGACCGATCACGCCGCCGTTCGGCGCGCAGATCCGGCAGCGCAGGCGGCTCGCGAGGAGAATCCTCCAGGTTCAGCATCACGAACGACGTGAAGTCAGCCAAGATCCCGCGTGGTGCTCGAGGACGCGACAGTGCTGCGTGCAACTGCCGGCCCGCGGGCGGGAAGCCGGCGATTCGGACGCGGCCACTCGCCGGAGGCTTGACGATTCCACTCCCACGACACGAGCTCGGGCCACTCCTCGTTGACGCCGGGACGCAGCGGCTGCAGGGCCTCGAGGTGCAGCTCGTGCGGACGGCGTAGCTTCCGTGTCTGAGCCGACCCGCCGCTACCACCTCCCCTCGGCCCTCCGGCCGTCCTCGCTTCGGATCGATGCGCAAGCGGCCCGCGCGCTCGTCGCCGACGGCGCGCTCCTCGTGGACTGCCGGCGCAAGGACGACGTCGCCAACCCGCTCCCCGGATCGACGCGGATCGCGCCGGACGAGATCCCGGCGTTCGCGTCGACGCTCGCGCCCGGCGACGAGGTCGTGCTTGCCTGCACTTGAACGCGCGAGGCGACGAGCGTCCGTGTGGCGCACTGGCTTCAGGATCACGGTTTCCGCGCCTACGCCGTCCGGGGAGGTGTCGCGGCGCTCCTCGACGAGGCGGCGGCGGACGGGTCCGAGGTTCTCCTCGCCGAGACGGTCCCGGCGCCGGCCGGCCGCCCGCTCGCCGCGCTTCGGCACCCGCGCTTCCGGGTCTACTCGACGGGCGTCCTCCTCTCGCTGGTCGGCAACTGGGTGGAGGCCGCGGCGTTCGGGTACGTCGTGCTCCTCCTCGGCGCCTCCGCCGCCACGCTCGGCGTGATCGGGTTCCTGAACACGATCCCGAACATCCTCCTCGCGCTCCCCGCCGGTGCGCTCGCGGACCGCTACGACCGGCGAACGCTTCTCCTCCTCTTCCAGGGCGCGAACATGGGCGTCGCCGCCCTCCTCGCCGTCCTCTGGGCGACCGGCGAGCTCACCGTGCCGCTGGTCGCTGCCATCGCGGTCCTCGGCGGAACGCTGGGAACGCTCAGCTTCCCGGCCTTCCAGGGGATGCTCGCCGCGACCGTGCCCGGCGAGGACCTGGAAAGCGCCGTTGCGATCAACAGCCTTTTGCTCCAGGTCGCGCGTTTCGTCGGCCCGGCGCTCGCAGGCTTCTTGCTCGCCTCCGGCGGCCCGACCTGGGTCTTCGCGGTGAACGCCGCGAGCTTCCTCGCCGTCCTCGCCGCCCTCGCGCTCCTACCGCGCGCCAAGGCGGCCACCGCGGCGGCGAGCAGGTTGGGCGGCGCGATCTCCGACGGCCTGCGCTTCGTGCTCGGCCGTCGAAGCCTGAGCTCGCTCATGCTCCTGCTCGTCCTGGCCGGCATGTTCGGCACGCCGCCCGTCGCCTTCATGATCCCCGCGATCGTGCGCTTCCAGCTCGACGCGGGCGCCGGCACGCTCGGTGCGCTCACGGCGGCGATCGGCCTCGGCTCGGTGCTCGGCTCGGTGGCGCTCGTCGTCCTCGCCGGACGCGCGAACAAGGGAGAGCCGCTCCTCCTCGGCTACTTCGTGACCGCGCTCGCGATCGCCGCCCTCGGTGTCTCGTCGAACGTGCCGTTCTCGCTTGCCCTCGCCGTCGTCGGCGGCTTCTGCGGCGTGGTCTTCGTCGGCCTCTCGACCGTCGTTGTCCAGGCAGCCGCGCCCGACGTACTGCGGGCACGCGCGATGGCGATCTGGGCCGCGGCCTTCGTCGGGATGCTTCCCTTCGGCGGGCTGATCACAGCCGGCCTCGCCGCGCTCGTCGGACCGGGGTGGGCCGTGACCGTCGACGGGCTGGTCGTCCTCGCGGGCGGGGCGGCCGTGCTCGCGTGGCGCCCGCAGGTCGCCTGGCTCGGTTGCGCGGCGCTTCCAGAGGCCTGCGTTGCGGCCGGCAACCCGGCAGCGCTCGCCTTCGAGGCGGAGCCCGTCTCGCAGGCGTAGCCTGAGACTCCTGATCGGAAAGGAGGCAGGGATGTCGGAGCAGGAGCACGAAACGCCGGAGCCCGGGCCGGACGAGGT
>JACVSB010000049.1 GCA_014534155.1 Thermoleophilia bacterium | reverse complement strand
CCGGCGTGGGGATGCACGTCCCGGATCGCGTGCTCACGAACGGGGAGCTGGAGCGGATGGTCGAGACCTCGGACGCGTGGATCACCGAGCGCACCGGTATCAAGGAGCGGCGGATCGCGGCCGAGGACGAGGCGGCGAGCGACCTCGCGCTCCCGGCCGCCGAGGAAGCGCTCGAGCGCGCGCACGTGAGGGCTTCCGAGCTCGACGTCGTGCTCGTTGCCACGTCGACGCCCGACATGGTTTTCCCGACGACGGCCGCCCTCGTTGCCGAGAGGATCGGGGCGGAGCGCGCCGCCGCGTACGACCTCCTCGCCGCGTGCTCCGGCTTCGTCTACGGCCTCGCCCAGGCCTACGGCGCGGTCTCGAGCGGTGTGTCGAGGCGCGCGCTCGTCGTGGGGACGGAGGCCCTCTCGAAGATCGTCGACTGGGACGACCGGACGACGTGCATCCTCTTCGGGGACGGCGCCGGCGCGGCGGTCGTCGAGCACGTGACCGACGGCGGCTTCCTCGGGTTCGAGCTCGGCGCGGACGGCTCCGGCGGCGACGACCTCTACGTGGCGGCCGGGGGGTCGCGCCGGCCGACCAGTGCGGAGACGGTCGCCAACGACCTGCACGTCATCCGCATGCGCGGCCAGGAGGTGTTCCGGTTCGCGACGCGGATCATGGTCTCCTCGGCGGAGAAGCTGCTCGAGGCGTGCGGAGCGACGGTGGACGACGTCGACCTGTACGTCCCGCACCAGGCGAACAAGCGGATCATCGACCATGCGGCGAGGAACCTCGGCCTTCCGGCCGAGAAGGTGTTCCTCAACATCGACCGCTACGGGAACACGTCGGCGGCCTCGATCCCGCTCTGCCTCGGCGAGGCCGAGGCGGCCGGCCTGCTCCCGCCCGGAACGCGCGTGTTCATGAGCGCGGTCGGCGGCGGTTTCACGTGGGGCTCGGCCTTCCTCACGTGGTCCGAGGGCGCCGCTCCATGAGGCTCGCGTTCTGCTTTCCGGGGCAGGGGTCGCAGGCGGTTGGGATGGGGCGCGACCTGGCCGAGGCGGTGCCGGCAGCGCGGGCCGTGTACGAGGAGGGCTCCGAGGCCGCCGGCCTCGATCTCGCGCGGCTCTGCTTCGAGGGCCCGCTGGAGGAGCTCACGCGCACAGACCTCCAGCAACCTGCGCTGGTCGCGACCTCGCTCGCCTGCCTGCGCGCGATCGAGACGCGCGGCATCCACGCCGACTGCGTGCTCGGCCACTCGGTGGGCGAGTACGCGGCGCTCGCCGCGGCGGGCGCCCTCTCCCAGCGCGAGGCGATCTCCCTCGTTCGCGAGCGCGGCGAGGCGACCGCGCAGGCGGCGGAGGACCGGCCCGGGTCGATGGCCGCGGTCATCGGGCTCGACGACGACGTCGTGGAGGAGCTCTGCCGCGAGACCGGGGGCGTCTGGCCCGCGAACTACAACTGCCCCGGCCAGCTCGTCGTCTCCGGCGAGCCGGCCTCCGTCGAGCGCGTGCTCTCCGCGGCGCGCGAGCGCGGTGCGCGGAAGACCGTGCCGCTTCGCGTAACCGGTGCCTTCCACAGCCCGCTCGTCGGGAGCGCCGTCGAGCGGCTGCGCCCCGCGATCGAGCAGGTGGTCTGGCGAGAGCCGTCGCCCGCCTTCATGTCGACCGTCACGGCAGAGTTCGAGCCGGCCCGCCGAATCGGTGGGATCCTGCTCGAGCAGCTGACCCGGCCGGTGAGGTTTACCCAGGCCGTCGGCGCCCTCGTCGCGCAGGGCGTGAACCTCTTCGTCGAGGTCGGCCCCGGCGCCGTCCTCAGCGGGCTCATCCGGCGCTGCGACCGCTCGGTGACGACCGTCTCGGTCGCGGACACCGCGGGGCTCGGGAAGCTCGAGGAGGCGCTCGCTGCCGTCTAGCGACAGCTTCGGCTCGCTCCAGGGCAAGACCGCCCTCGTGACCGGCGCGTCGCGGGGGATCGGCGCCGCGGTCGCGCGCGAGCTCGCCCGCGGCGGCGCTCGGGTCGCGGTCAACTACCGCGCGAGCAAGGCGGCGGCCGAGGCCCTCGCGGACGAGCTCGGCGGCGTCGCGCTCGCGGGCGACGTGGGGGACGCCGGGGACGCGGCCCGCGTCGTCGAGGAGGCCGAGGAGGCTCTCGGCGACCTCGACCTGCTCGTCAACAACGCGGGCATCACGCGGGACACGCTGCTCGCGCGCATGTCCGACGAGGACTGGGGCGCCGTGGTGGCCACGAACCTGAGCGGCGCCTTCTACACGTGTCGCGCGGTCGCGCGCAAGATGCTTCGCCGCCGAAGCGGCGCGATCGTGAACGTGACGAGCTACGTCGGCCTGCACGGGAACCCCGGGCAGGCGAACTACGCGGCTACGAAGGCCGGCCTCGTGGGGTTCACCAAGGCGCTCGCGAAGGAGCTCGGCGGGCGCGGCGTGCGCGTGAACGCCGTGGCTCCGGGCTACATCACGACCGACATCACGACGGGGCTCTCGGACGAGATCCGCGCCTTCCTCCTCCAGGCGACGGCGCTCGGGCGCCTCGGCGACCCGGACGACGTCGCGCGCGCTGTACGTTTCCTCTGCTCCGACGAGTCCTCGTACGTAACGGGCGAGGTCCTGCTCGTCGACGGCGGCCTGGGGATGTGAGCGTGGAGGCAGGAGCAAGGGCGAGCATGAACGGGCGGCAGCGCGTCGTCGTCACGGGCGTCGGCGCCGTGACCCCGCTCGGAAACGACGCCGAGACGTTCTGGGAGAACCTGACGGCGGGGCGAAGCGGCGCCGCGCCGATCACGCTCTTCGACCCGTCCGACTTCCCGGTCAAGTTCGCCTGCGAGCTGAAGGACTTCGACCCGACCGACTGGATCGACCGCCGGAAAGCGCGCAAGATGGACCGGTTCTCGCAGATGGTGATCGCCGCGGCGAGGATGGCCGAGGAGGACGCGGGGATCGACATCGCGGGCGAGAGCGAGCGGACGGGCGTCTCGGTCGCGACGGGGATCGGCGGGCTCGGGAGCTTCCAGGACTGCGCGTACACCCTGAAGGACCGCGGGGCGGACCGCGTCAATCCCCAGTCGATCCCGGCGATCATCCCGAACATGGGCGCGGCCTGGGTCTCGATGGAGCTGGGGACCCGCGGCCCGCTCGCCTCGCAGTGCACGGCGTGCGCGGCGTCGAACATGGCCATCGGCGACGCCATGGATGCGATCCGGCTCGGCCGCGCAGACGTCGTGCTCGCCGGCGGGACCGAGGCCGGGATCACCGAGGTTGGGATCGCCGGCTTCGGAGCGATGCGGGCGCTCTCGCGGCGCAACGATGCGCCGGAGCGCGCGAGCCGCCCCTTCGATGCCGGACGCGACGGCTTCGTCATGGGCGAGGCGGCGGCGATCGTCGTGCTGGAGTCGCTCGAGCACGCGCGTGCCCGCGGGGCGAAGATCTACGCGGAGGTGATCGGGTACGGCGTCTCTTCCGACGCGCGCCACGTGACCGAGCCCGATCCGACCGGAAGGCACCCGGCCCGGGCGGTGGCGATGGCGCTCAAGGGCGCCGGCAAGGAGGCGCACGAAATCGGCTACGTGAACGCGCACGGCACCTCGACGCCGCTCGGGGACGCGTCGGAGACGCGCGTGATCAAGCTCGCGCTCGGCGAGGAGCAGGCGCGCCGAACTCCCGTCTCCTCGACGAAGGGAGCCACGGGCCACTGCCTCGGCGCCTCCGGCGCCGTGGAGGCGATCACCTGCATCTTCGCCGTGCAGCGCGACGTGCTCCCTCCCACGATCAACTACGAGGACCCGGACCCGGAGTGCGACCTCGACTACATCCCCAACGAGGCGCGGAGGGCGACCGTGGACGTCGCGCTCTCGAACAACTTCGGCTTCGGCGGGCACAACGCCTGCCTCGTCATCTCGAAGTTCCGAGACTAGGGCGTGGGCGACCGCTGGGTCAGCTTCGACGTCTACGGGACGCTCGTCGACTGGGACGGCGGGATCCGGCGTGAGCTCGCGCGCCTCTGGCCGCCCGCGGACGCAGACGCGCTGCTCGAGCGCTACCACGAGATCGAGCCGCGGGTCGAGCTCGACGGCTCCCTCGCCTACCGTGACATCCTGACCCAGGCGCTTCGTCTGCTCGCCGAGGCCGAGGGGCTCGACCTGCACCCCGGCGACGAGACCGCGCTCGCCGACTCGCTCCCGTCGTGGCCCGCGTTCGCCGAGGCGCCGGGGGAGCTCCGCGCGCTGCGCGCGCGCGGCGTTCGCGTCGCGCTCCTCTCGAACACCGATCCGGACTTCCTGGCCGCCTCCACCGCCCGCCTCGGCCTCGAGCCCGACGCGGCCGTGACGGCGCAAGACGCCGGCTCGTACAAGCCGGCGCACGGGCACTGGCTCACGTTCTTCCGGCGCGAGGACGTCGACCGGGGACGCCACGCGCACGTGGCGGCCAGTCTCTTCCATGACCTCGCGCCCTGCGCCGAGCTCGGCATCCCGGCGATCTGGATCAACCGGCTGGGCGAGACGAGCACCCTCCCCCGGGCTGGCGAGCTGCCCACGCTCGCGGGCCTCGCCGACGCGCTGGACGCGATCCTGCCCCGCTAGGCTGCGCGCGTGTCCCGCTTGCGCGCACGGTGCCCCTACTGCCGCACGCTCACGGCCGTCGCGCTCGGGGAGCGCTACGAGTGTCACGCCTGCGGCCGAGGCTACGGGGCCGGCCTCGTTCGCGTGCCACGCGCCTGGGGCGCGGGCGGCGAGGACATGGTCGAGGCCGCGCGGCTTCCGCTCCCGTTCCCCGAGGTCGCCGTCGTGGAGGAAGACTCGCTCGCCGAGCAGAACCTCGCGCTCGCCGCGGCCCTGCCGGAGCGGCCGCTTGTCCTGGGAGGGTGCTGCTGCTCGCACGTCGGGGCGGTCGAGGGTCTCGCGGCCCGCCACGAGCGGGTCGCGGTCGTCTGGTTCGACGCCCACGGCGACCTGAACACGCCGGAGACGTCGCCGAGCGGGAACGAGTGGGGGATGCCGCTGCGCATGCTGATCGACTCCGGCACGGTCTCGCCCGGGGACGTGGCGCTCGTGGGCGCGCGGGCGCTCGACCCGCCCGAGGAGGATTTCATCACGTCCGCGGGCGTGCGCTCCGGCGAGGAGGGCATCGAGGCGGCTCTCGACGGCGCCGACCTCGTCTACGTCGCGCTCGACGTCGACGTCCTCGACCCGGAGGGCGACGTCGTCTCGTTCATGCCGACCCCCGGAGGACCCTCGAGCGAGGAGACGGCGGCCGTGCTCAGGCGCATCGTGGCCGCCAAGCCTCTCGCCGGAGCGGGCATCACGGGGGCGACGGCCTCGCCGGCAAACGCGTCGGCGCTCGGCCGCTTCACGGACGCGCTGGGTCTTTGACCCGGCGGCGGCGCGCTTAGGATACGGCGATGGCGAGTCGTATCGACGTCTCGATCGAGGACCGCCGCGCAGCGCAGCCCGGGACGGAAAAGGGGCACGCAAACACGTGTCCGCGCTGCGGCTCGCACTACCGCGACGACGAGCTCGAGGCGAACCTCCGCGTCTGCAGGCAGTGTGGGTACCACTTCCCCGTCTCCGCGCGCGACCGGATAGGTCAGCTGGCCGACAGGGGCACGTTCGTGGAGGAGGACGCCGATCTTCGCTCCGCCGATCCGCTGAGCTTCTTCGACCTGCGCGCGTACACCGACCGGCTCGCCCAGGCCGAGATGGCGACTGGGCTAGGCGACGCGCTCGTTGCCGGCGCCGCCGCGATCGAGCGACGCCCGTGCGAGCTTGCCGTGATGGAGTTCGCCTTCATGGGCGGCTCCATGGGCAGCGCAGTGGGGGAGAAGTTCGCGCGGGCCTGCGAGCGGGCCGCGCGCCGGCAGGCTCCCCTCGTCGCCGTCACGGCCTCCGGAGGGGCGCGCATGCAGGAGGGGATCCTCTCCCTCATGCAGCTGCCGAAGACCGTCTGCGCCGTGGACGAGCTCCGGGAGGCGAGATCGCCGTTCGTGAGCGTGATGACGCACCCCACCACCGCCGGCGTTCTCGCGAGCTTCGCCTCGCTGGGCGACGTCATCGTCGCTGAGCCCGGCGCGCTCCTCGCCTTCACCGGGCCACGGGTCGTCCAGCAGACGACGCGCGAGAAGCTCCCGGACGATTTCGGCCTCGCCGAGTCCAACTCCCGCTTCGGGCACGTGGACGCGATCGTCCGCCGGCACGATCTCCGCACGTACCTCGGCCGCCTGCTCGCTCTCTTCTCGAATGGCGGCTGAGCCGAGCGAGCCTGAGGTCGAGCAGCTCAGGCTGCGCGAGCGGCTCGCCAAGCTGAGGAATCTGCCCCTCCTCGGCAGCGTCGGAGTCGGGAGCGAGCTCGACCGGCTCGAGCGCCAGATCGAGCACATCGCCGCCGAGCCCACGGCCGACGAGGTCTGGCACTCGGTCGAGCTCGCGCGGCACCCCGAGCGTCCGTACACGCTGGACTACGTGGAGCGGATGTTCGACGACTTCCTCGAGCTCCGCGGCGACCGCTCGCTGAAGGACGACCCGGCGATCGTCGCCGGTCTCGCGCGCTTCCGGGGGCGAACCGTCGCAATCGTCGGCCACCAGAAGGGCCGCGACATCCGCGAGCGCACGCACCGGAACTTCGGGATGGCCTACCCGGAGGGCTACCGGAAGGCGATCCGCGTCATGGAGCTGGCCGACCGGCACGGCTTCCCTGTCCTCACGCTCGTCGACACACCGGGCGCGTACCCCGGCGTGGCGGCCGAGCAGCACGGGCAGGGGGGCTGGATCGCGCGCTCCCAGCTCGCCATGGTCTCGCTGGACGTCCCCTCCGTCGCGTGCGTGATCGGCGAGGGCGGCTCGGGCGGCGCGGTCGCGATCGCGGTCGCGGATCGCGTGCTCATGCAGGAGAACGCCATCTACTCGGTCATCTCGCCCGAGGGGTGCGCGGCGATCCTCTGGCGCGACGCCAGCGAGGCGAAGAGGGCCGCGGCCGCGTTTCGGCCGGACGCGCGCCACTGTCTCGACCTGGGAGTGATCGACGCGATCGTCCGGGAGCCGGGGGGCGGCGCGCACGCAGACTACGACGGCGCCGCCGGCCTCCTCGCCGACGCCCTCGCCGGCGCGCTCGCCGAGGTCGAGCACGACGACCCCCGCGCCAGGCGGCTCTCCCGCCGCTCGCGCTTCCGCACCATGGGCGTGTTCGTCACCTAGCGCCCGCGCGTGTTACCCACACGTTCCACAGCCTTTTCCCCCATCCCGCGGGCGTCGCTGGCAGGGAGCGGTAGGAAACGACAGTTTTCCACGGCGGCTGTTTCCCCAGAGGACGACTCGGGGCCGACGTACGACGGCACCGCGCGCCAACCCCCCCGGTCGGCAGGTCAAGCTCGAACGTCTTTCCTCGTGCGGGGCCGCTCGAACCCCTCGCGTGCCTGACCGCCGCCGCGCTCAGGAGCCGGACGAGTACGAGCGAAAGCGCGACCGCGCCAGGACGCCCGAGCCGTTCCGCAGCGAGCGCCGCGGACGGCGGGATGGACCGATCTTCGTCGTCCAGCGTCACGCCGCGCGGCGGCTCCACTACGACTTTCGCCTGGAGCGGAACGGCGCGCTCGCGAGCTGGGCAGTTCCGAAGGGGATCCCGATCGAGCCCGGTGAGCGCCACCTCGCCGTCCACGTGGAAGACCACCCGCTGGAATACGCCGCTTTCGAGGGTGAGATCCCACAGGGCCAGTACGGGGCGGGGACGGTCGAGATCTGGGATTCCGGCACGTACGAGCTCCTGGAGGAGAAGCGCGACGGCGGACTGACCGTGCGTCTTGCAGGGCGCCGGTTGCGCGGGGTGTGGACGCTCGTGCCCGCACGCCTGGACGGGAACCCCCAGAACTGGCTTCTCCTGCGCAAGCGCGAGAACGGCGGAGACGACGCCGAGCGCTCGCGCTACGAGCCGATGCTGGCCACGCCCTCGGACGGGCTGCCCGCGCACCCCGGCTGGCTCTTCGAGGTCAAATGGGACGGCTACCGGGTGGTCGCGACCATGCGCGGAAGCGAGGTCGAGCTCACGAGCAGGCGCGGCAACTCCCTGACCGACCGCTTCGCCGCCGTCGCCAGGGCGCTCCCCGGCGCCGTGCGAACGCCGCACGCCGTCGTGGACGGCGAGGTCTGCGCGCTGGACGAAGACGGCCGGACGAGCTTCTCGGCGATGCAGCAGGGGTCGGGGCCGCTCGTCTTCTACGTCTTCGACCTGCTCGAGCTCGAGGGGACGCCCCTCGTCGAGCGCCCCCTCGCCGAGCGACGGGACCGGCTCACGGCGCTCGTCGTGCCCGGTGACCCTGTGGTGCGCCTCTCGGAGGCGTTCGAGGACGGTGAGGCGCTGCTCGAGGCCGCCCGCGAGCAGGAGCTCGAGGGCGTGATCGCGAAGCGGCTCGACTCGCGCTACGAGCCGGGCAAGCGAACCCGCGACTGGCTCAAGGTGAAGAGCCGCAATCGCCAGGAGTTCGTGATCGCTGGGTACACGAAGGGGAAGGGCCGGCGTGCGGCCTCCTTGGGCGCGCTCGTCCTCGCCTACCGCGAAGGCGGCGAGCTCGTCTGGGCGGGCAACTGCGGGACGGGCTTCACGGAGCGCGAGATCGAGCGGCTCCTGCGCAGACTTCGCCCGCTCGAGCGCTCGACTTCTCCGCTCGCGGCCGTGCCCCGGATGCCCAAGGTGCGCAAGGGGGACGTCGTCTGGGTCTCGCCCCAGCTCGTCTGCGAGGTGGAGTTCGTCGAGTGGACGCACGACGGCAAGCTGCGGGCGCCGTCGTACCAGGGGCTGCGCGAGGACAAGGCCCCCGCCGACGTCCGCCGGGAGGCTCCCGTCGAGACGGAGATCCGCCGCGGCGCCCGCGCGCTTCGCCTCTCCAACCTGGACAAGGTGTTCTGGCCCGAGGAGCTGATCACGAAGGGCGACCTCGTCGCCTACTACCGCGAGGTCGCGCCCGTGCTCGTCCCGCACCTACGCGACCGACCGTTCACGATGAAGCGCTACCCCGACGGGATCGAAGGCGAGCACTTCTTCCAGAAGAACGCGCCCGCGCATCTCCCGGACTGGATCGAGACGCGGGAGTACCTGTCGACCTCTCGCGAGACGCGGCGCAAGCGGATGATCGCCTACCCACTCGTGAACGACGAGCTGGCGCTCCTCTGGATGGTCAACATGGGCTGCATCGACATGAACT
>JACVSB010000219.1 GCA_014534155.1 Thermoleophilia bacterium | reverse complement strand
TGGCGGCTCGCGCGGACGACGCGCAAGCTGCAGGACCGGCGTGCCAGCGCCGAGCTCCCCGACGCGAAACGGCTTCTGGGCGCGCTCACGAACTCCAGGGGCCACCGCCACGAGGAGAACGCGGCGCGCCTCGTCAACGTCGCCCTCGAGCAGCCGCTGCACGTCGCCGTCGCGCTCCTCGCCTCGGCGGAGGCGTACACGCCGACCGCCCAGCGCCTGCTCGACGGAGCGCGCGAGCGGCGCGGCCCCGGGGGCGAGGTGGCGAACGCGCTCGCGGACAACCTGCCTCAGGCGAAGCAGCCGAGCGGAAAGTCCCGCCGCCGCCGGCGCCGGAAGAAGCGCCAGGGAGAAACGGCCGAGGACGTCGCACGCCGGAACGGGGACGCCGGCAACGGGGGGCGCACCGGGACGGTCGACGGGAGAGCGGCGCACGGGGCGGGCTCCCCCGCGGCGGGCGACGGCCGTGCGCCGGAAGCGGCTGCCGCCGACGCGGGCCCGTCCGAAGGCGCCTAGCCTCCCTCCTCGTCCTCCCGGCGGCGGGCCTCGTGCTCGCGCAGGAAACGGGTCAGCTCCGCTGCGAGCGCGTCGCCCGAGGGGACGTCGAGCTCCTCTCCCAGGGCGTCGCGGCGCCGCTCGAGCTCATGCACGTACGCCTCGGTGTCCTCGTCCTGGGCGACCGCGTCGCTGACCTGGCGCTCGTACGCCTCCGCTGCCCGCTCGAGATCGCCGAGCTCGACGCTCGCTCCCACGAGGTCGGCGAGGCGCCGGCAGAGCGCGAGCGCCGCCTTCGGGCTCGCGGCGAGGGACGCGTAGTGTGGGACCGCGGCCCAGAGGCTCGCCGACGGCATGCCGGCCGTGCGGCAGGCGTCGTGGAGCACGCCGACGATCCCGGTAGGTCCCTCGTAGCGTGAAGCGGCGAGCCCGAGCTCGCGCACGAGCTCGGGGTCCGTAGCCGACCCGGTCACGGGGGCAGGCCGCGTGTGCGGGACGTCGGCGAGCAGCGCTCCCAGCGTGACGAGGAGCTCGACGCCGAGCTCCTGCGCGAGGCCCACGACCTCCCCGGTGAAGGTTCGCCAGCGGACATTCGGCTCGATCCCGATCAGGAGGACGGCGTCGCGCTCTTCCCCAGGGAGGGGGGCAGTGTAGAAGGCGTTTTCCGGCCACTCGATCCGCCGCGTTACCCCGTCCACGAGTGCGACGTGCGGCCGCGTCGCCTGGAAGTCGTAGAACTCCTCGGGGTCGACGTCGCCGAATCGCTGCGCTCCCCAGGCCTGCGCGAGGTAGCTGGCGGCGAGCGACGCTCCCTGCGCACCGTCGTTCCACCCGCGGAAGGCGGCCACCAGGAACGGGCGCCGGAGCGTCGGGAGCCGCTCGATCCGCACGTGCTCGGCCATCGGGCCAGTCTACGGGACGGGGCGCGCGTTCCCCGGCGCGCGGAGCAGCGCGGCAAGCGCGACGACGCCGGTCCACACGCCGGTCGCGACGGTCACGTGCGCGAGGACGAGCACCCAGGGCAGCTGGTCTCGCCACTGCACCTCGCCGATCACCATCTGGACGACGAGGAGGACGAACGTGGTCAGCGCGACCGTCGCCGCGATCCGGGCCGTCGCACGCCTGCGCAGAAGCGCGGCAAGGAGGACGAGGAAGCCGACGCCGAAGACGGCGGACGCCCGCACGTGGACGTAGATCGCGGCCTCGAGGTCGCCGAAGCGCTGGATGTCCTCGCCCCCGGAGTGCGGGCCCGCGGCGGTCACGAGCGCACCGGTCACGACGAGAGCGAGGGCCAGCGGCACGAGCGCGAGCGCGAGCCGCCCGAGCCACGGTGGCGCCTCGGGCCCGGGCGACGCTCGCGGCGAGGCGTACGCGCCGAGGACGACGGTCACGGCCAGCGCGAGCGCGAAGAGCGAGAGGAGGAAGTGACCCATGACGATGAGAGGATGGAGCTCGAAGAGGACCGTGATGCCCCCGAGGATCCCCTGCGCGAGGACGAGGAAGGGGAGCGCGAGCGTCAGGCGGAAGAGGGACCGGTCCACCCCGGCCCGCCACGCGGCGAACGCGGCAGCGAGGGTCGTCAACCCCACGAGGAACCCGACGACCCGGTTTCCGAACTCGACGTAGGCGTTCACGTCCTTGGCCGGGAGGACGGTGTCGCCGCAGCGGGGCCAGTTCTCACACCCGAGGCCCGAGCCGGTCAGCCGCACGGTGGCGCCGCTGACCACGATCAGGAAGAGCGCGGCGAGCGCGAGGACGGCGAGGCGGCGGTGCGCCCTGCGGGAGACGGTCGGGAGGCGGGGGCCGGCGACCTCCCTCGTGCCGGCTTCCGTCACGCGACCGCGACGCCGGCGCCGGGCTCGACGCACCCGACCCGCGCGGCGAAGAGCCCGGCCGCGGCGAATGAGGCTTCCAGCATCGGCCCCTTGTCCGCCGCGAGCGCGACCAGGAGGCCGCCGCCCGTTTGCGGGTCGTAGCCGACGACGGCGAGCGGATCGGGAAGGCCGTCGAGCTCGACCGAGGCGGCAGCGTAGTCGCGGTTCCGCGCGTCCCCGCCCGTGCGGAGGCCGGCCTCGGCTGCGGCGAGGGCGCCGGGCAGCAGCGGCAGCCGGTCGGCGTCGAGGACGAGCCTGACGCCGCTTCTTTCGGCCATCTCGTGCGCGTGCCCGAAGAGGCCGAACCCCGTGACGTCGGTGACGGCGCTCGGCTCGAACGGGCGGAGCGCCTCAGCCGCTCGAGCAGCGAGCTCCGTCATCGAATCGACCGTCGCGTCGAGATCGGCGGCGGCGACCACCCCCGTGCGGGCGCCCGTGAGGACGAGCCCCGTGCCGAGCCGCTTCGTGAGGTAGAGGGCGTCGCCCGGGCGCGCACCGTCCTTGCGCCAGACGGCCTTCGGGTGCGCCGTCCCGACCACGGCGAGACCGTACTTCGGCTCGTCGTCACGAATCGTGTGGCCGCCCGCGAGGATCGCGCCGGCCTCCTCGACCTTGCGCGCCGCGCCGTCGAGGATCGCCCGGACGGCCGCGAGCGGAAGCTCCTCGGGGAAGGCCGCGACCGAGAGCGCGAG
Source organism: Thermoleophilia bacterium (assembly GCA_014534155.1). The sequence continues at coordinate 19 of JACVSB010000219.1, read as the reverse complement.
CAGCGGACGCCCGCCCATG
>JACVSB010000218.1 GCA_014534155.1 Thermoleophilia bacterium | reverse complement strand
CTGACGATGGTGCAGCTCCCCGCGCACAACACACCGCAGTTCGAGTGGGGACGCACGCGGATGCCACGGCAGCCGCAGCCCGTCCCGCCGATCTTCGAGCCAGAGGTCGCGGCCCGCGCGATCGAGTGGGCCGCGCACCATCGGCGGCGGCAGCTCTACGTGGGCTGGCCGACCGTGCAGGCAATCGTGGGGAACAAGCTGGCGCCCGGCCTCGCGGACCGCTACCTGGCGAGGACGGGCGTCGACGCCCAGCAGACGGACGAGCCCGTCGATCCGGCGAGGCCGGACAACCTGTTCGAGAGCGTCGCCGGAGACTTCGGCGCCCGCGGCCGCTTCAGCGCCGAGTCGCGCGAGCGGAGTCTCTTGCTCGAGGCCACCCTTCGTCGCGGACGTCTCGCCGCCGCCGGGGCGGCGGCGGCGGGCGGCCTCCTCGCGGCGTTCCTCGCGCGCCGCGGACGCGATTAGCGCGCCGCGGGCGCCGTTCCCCGATCGCCGCACCCGAGCGCCGGGCTCGTCGCCTCTGCCCTCGACGGCACCGCGCGAGTGCGGACGTAGTCGCAACCGGCCGTCGCGGGTACGTCCGTCGTGATGGCAAGCGTCGGCAGCCGCGCCGTCAAGCTCCCGCCCAGGGGCTGCGACGAGCACGAGTTCGACGACTGGGTGCGCTGGGCGACCGAGCGCGCCGACCCGTTCATGGCCTGGCTCGGGGCGCTCTTCGCCCTCCTCGTCGGGTACGGGATCGCGGTCGACGTCAGCGCGAACGCCTCGCGCGTGCTCGAGATCGCCGGGTGGACGATCTGGTCCGTCTTCGCCCTCGAGTTCCTCGGCAAGCTCTGGCTTGCACCCGTCAAGCGGCGCTTCCTCGTCCGCCACTGGCTCCAGATCGTCATGCTCGCCGTCCCGACGCTCCGCGTCCTGCGCTTCCTCCGCCTCCTGCGGCTCGGTCGCGCGCTCCCGGCCGCACGCGTCGTCTCCTCCTCGTACCGGACGGTCGGGACGGCGCGGAAGCTCTTCCGCTCGCGCCTCGCCTACCTGGGAGGGACGACGGTCGTCGTCGCGATCGCGCTCGCGGAGCTCGCCTTCCTCTTCGAGCGCGATGCCGCTGAGCCGGCGTTCGCCTCCTTCGGCGATGCCGTCTTCTGGGCGTTCTCGGTTGTCCTCGCGCTTCAGGGCGACCCCGTGCCCGGGACGGCCGGAGGCCGGATGGCGATGCTCGCCGGCTTCGTCTTCGGCCTCGTCGTCGTCGCCTCGCTCGCCGGCACGATCGGCGCCTACTTCCTCGAGGAACGGCGAGAGCGGGCCTCGCAGGAGCAGGATCTGGAGTAGCGGGGCGTGCGCTCGACGGGCCCGCCCCGCCGCGACGGTGCAGGGGAGCCGGCCCGCGCCGGCTCCCCTGCACGCGAGCTGCTAGCGAAGCCGCGCCACCTGGGCCTCCCCGGGAACGAGCCCGAAGAGCGTGACGTAGAGGGTCCCTCTGTCGATCGCGACCGCCGTCGGGATCGGGAGGCCTGTCGCGACCTCCGAGCAGGTCCAGGGCCTCGTCCGCGTAGCGCAGGCGTTCACGGTCCCTCCCTGTCCGTTCCCGCCCACGAGCGCGAACCAGGTCGCCTCGTCGAGCTCGACCACGTACGCCGTCCCGTTGCGGCGAAGTTCAGGTCGATGATGGAGGTGAAGCCCGAGGCGACCACCTGACAGGCAGAGCTCGTGCCGCACTCGACGTGCCGGGCGCCGGGCTCGATCCGCGACGTCCCCGGAACCGCCGGGAAGCCCTTCAGCTCGCCGACGTAGAGGGCGCCGTCGGGTCCGATCGCGACCGGGGTTCGCGCGCATTGCCGTCGAAGCGAACGCGCGCCGTGCCTCGAGCGCAGTTCGCGACGCTCTCCTTCCCGTCGGGGAGGCGCAGCGTCAGGAGCTCGGCGGCGTCCTTACCACGCGCGCCCGCCGCTTCTTGGAGACGGCGAGGCTCCCCGGCTCCACGTCCTCCGTTCGGCTGGGCCGTCCGTGCATCTGGCCATGTGCCACCTCCTCGCATCTACTGCTATCCAGTTGATCAGCTGTTATAGCAGATGATCAGCGGCGGTATCCGGACGGCGTATGATCGTCTCCGTGCCGAGCAGCGCCACGGCGAGCAGGGCGGCTCGGAGCCAAAGGAAGCTTGAGATGGCGCCACGCCAGACCGCGCTCGGCCGCCTGCTCCAGGAGCGTCGCGAAGCCGCGGGCTACTCCCGGACTCGCATCGCGGAGCTCGCACGGATCAGGCCGGGCACGATCGAGGGCTGGGAGCTCGGGCGTGTCGGCAAGCCCCCCGTCCACGACGTCCTTCGTCTGTCGCACGTCCTTCGCATTCCACCGGAGGACGTCCAGCGTGCCGTGTTCGAGGATGCGGGAGAGCTGCCCGTCTCCGACGAGGGAAGGTCACGGAAGAGGCGAGAGAACGTCCGTCGCTCCCCCAGCGGAGCCGTCCCGCTGCTCGAGGCCGCGTTTCGCCTCTTCGGGTGGGCGAGCGAGGAGGAGGCCGCTCGCGCCCTCGGCACGGAATCGGATCGCGTCCGGGCCTGGCGGAGCGGGAGCGAGCAGATGGCGTTCGCCGACTACTTGACGCTCACCTCGATGATCGGCGTCGCCGCAGCCGAGGCGATGAAGGGCGACGAAGCACGGATCGCAGATCTCGCGGCGGCGGCGCGGGAGCTCGGGATCGATCCCGGCGCCCTGCGGGCACGCTAGGCCGCACGCACCCCCGCTCACGCGCTCCGTCACGGGTTCCCCTCGGCGGACGCTCCTCCGCGCGGTCGCCGGAACCGCCGCTCACCGCCACGCGATCGTACGGGCGGCGAGGCGGACGGGAGGCACCGCGAGCGTGCCCGCGGGGAGGCGGCGGAAGCTGACGAAGCGACCGTCGCTTACCGCGATCCGCCTCCCGTCGGGCGACCACGCCGCCGAGCGCGCGGTCGCGTCGAAGACGTTGCGGCCGTCGCGCGCGAAGACGAGCAGGGACCCGCGGCTTATGACCGCGAGGAATCGACCCCCGGGGCTCGCGCTGAGCCCGCGCACGTCCTCCGTTGCGACGAGCGGCCCGACGACG
>JACVSB010000053.1 GCA_014534155.1 Thermoleophilia bacterium | reverse complement strand
TCGACGACCTTGCCCTTCCCCTCGTCACCCCACTGGGCACCGACGACGACGGTTGCCGGCATGGCTCGAGCTTAGGCGCGCGCGCCGACGGAGGAGCTAGACGGCGGCCAGATCGGCGAACTTCGCGTACTGCGAGATGAAGGAGAGCTTGACCTTGTCGGTGGGCCCGTTTCGGTGCTTGGCCACGATCAGCTCGGCGACCCCGGGATCCGGCGAGTCCTCGGGGTTGTAGTAGTCGTCGCGGTAGATGAAGCAGACGATGTCGGCGTCCTGCTCGATCGATCCCGACTCGCGCAGGTCGGAGAGGATCGGGCGCTTGTCGTGGCGCTGCTCGACCGCGCGCGAGAGCTGTGACATCGCGAGCACGGGAACGTTCAGGTCGCGCGCCAGGACCTTGAGCGCCCGGGAGATCTGCGACACCTCCTGCACCCGGTTCTCCGGGTTCGTGCCCGAGGTCATGAGCTGGAGGTAATCGATGACGACGAGCCCGAGGTCGGGGTGCTTCGACTTCAGCCGGCGCGCCTTCGAGCGGATCTCCATCATCGTGATCGAGCCCGTGTCGTCGACGTACACGGGCGCCTTGGCGAGGCGGTCGCACGCGGCCGTCAGGCGCGGCCAGTCTTCGGAGCCCAGGCGCCCCGTGCGAAGCCGGTGCAGCTCGACCTTCGCCTCGGCGCACATGAGGCGCTGCGTCACCTCGGCCTTGGACATCTCCAGCGTGAAAAGCGCCACCGGCCTTCCGTTGCGGACGGCCACGTTCGCGGCGATCCCGAGGCCGAGCGCCGACTTTCCCATGCCCGGCCGCGCGGCCGCGATGACGAGGTTGCCCTCCTGAAAGCCGCTGGTGATCCGGTCGAGGTCGCGGAACCCCGAGGGCACGCCGGTCACGTCCGCCCCGAGCTCGTACAGGTGCGTGATCCGCTCGAAGCTCTCCTTCAGGAGCTGCTCGATGTGGCTGAACTCGCTCTGCGCCCGCTCTTGCCCCAGGTGGAAGACGATTTGCTCGGCCTGGTCGACGAGCGACGCCGTCTCGCCGGGGCGCTCCCAGCCCAGGCGGGCGATCTCGCCCCCCGCGCGGATGAGGCCCCGGAGGATCGCGTTCTCGTGGACGATCTGGGCGTAGTGGCGCGCGTTCCCGCTCGCTGGAACGAGCGCGGCGAGCTCGTGGATTCGCTCGCCGCCGCCCACGCTCTCGAGCTCGCCTCGCTCGTCGAGCTCGTCCACGAGCGTGATCGCGTCGACCGGCTCGCCCTTCGCGTAGAGCGCGAGCGCAGCGCGGTAGATCGTCGCGTGGCTCGCGCGGTAGAAGTCGCGCCCGTCCCCCTCCAGCACCTCGCTCACGGCTGCGATCGCGCCGGGCGAGAGCATCATCGCTCCGAGGACGGACTCCTCCGCGTCGAGGTTCTGCGGTGGGATCGTGGCGGTTGCTGCCGTCGCCTGCGCCATCGGGCGGCCAGGATTAGACACGACATGTGCGGCCGTGTCACCCACGGCGCAGGTCGCCCTTGTCCACAAAACGAAGTCCCGCCCGTGCAGGCATTTACGAACTGATGTTCGCAAATCTGCCGGATGCTATGGACGAAACGCTGCCTACGGGTGTGGAGAGCGGAGGCGCAGCGTGCGCGATTTTCGGCGCGTCGCGCACAGCGTGTGGACGCGTATATGCACTGGCGTGGAGAGTCGTCGCCGCGCCGAGGCCGGTCGGCTAGGGCGACTCGGGCTCGCCGTGGGGCGCGAGCGCGTCCTCGGCGGCTGCGGGCAGGCCTTCCCCGGCGAGATCGAGCGGCCCCTCGTCGGAGGTCGCCGGCGCTTCCGCCGCGGCGCCCGGCGGGGCCGGCTGCTCGCCGCCGTCGCCCGCGGCGGCTGCCGCCTCCGCCCGCTCCTCCTCCTCCCAGGCCGCGAGCTCCTCGTCCGGCGGAAGCTCTCCGCCCTCGGGAACGACGAGCGTCTTCACCTCGACGCGAACGCCCTCGAAGACGTCGATCGGCACGTCGTAGCGGCCGACGCGCTTCAGCGTCTCCGGGAGGTCGACCTTACGCCGGTCGACGCGGATCCGCCGCGTCCTCCAGAGCTCGTCCGCGATGTCGGTGGCCGTGATCGAGCCGAAGAGCCGTCCGCGTGGGCCCGCGTGGACCTCGAAGCGAAGCACGGTCTTGCGGAGCGTCTCGGCGATCTCCCCCGCCTGCTCGAGCGAGCGTGCCTCCTGGCGCGCGCGCTGCGCTTCGCGCTTCTGGAGCTCCGCAACCCGGGCGGGCGTCGCGGGCTCAGCGAGCCGCCGGGGGGCGAGGAAGTTGCGCATGTACCCGCGCGCGACGGAGACGACCTCGCCGCGCAGGCCGACCTTCTCGACGTCCTCGAGCAGGATCACGTCCATGTTCGGCTAGCCCGCGACGTAGGGCAGGAGCGCCATCTCTCGCGCGCGCTTGACCGCGACCGCGATCTGCTCCTGGTGCCTGCGGCATGCGCCCGTGATCCGGCGCGAGCGGATCTTCCCCTTCTCGGAGATGTACCGGCGCAGCTGGTTGTGGTTCTTGTAGTCGACTTCCTCGATCTTCTCCTTGCAGAAGTAGCAGCTCTTGCGACGGCCGCCCCCCTGGGCCGGCCGTCTGCGCGGCTGCGCCTTCGCCTTCTGTGCCATCGAAAATCCTCTCTAGAAGGGGATGTCGTCGTCCGCCGCGGACCCGTAGCCCGCCGGCTCCCCGCGCGCCTCGCCGGCCGGCACGTACTGCGGCTGGCCGTCCCCGTCTCCGCGCCCGCCGAGGAACTGCACGCTGTCGGCGATGATCTCGACCGCCTGGCGCTTCGAGCCGTCTTGCGCCTCCCACTCACGCCAGTCGAGACGGCCGTCCACGCCTACCGGGCGGCCCTTGCTCAGGAACTGCGCGCAGCGTTCGCCCTGGTTCCCCCACACGGTCACGTCGAAGTAGTTCGGCTTGTCGCCCCACTCTCCCGTCTGCGGATCCTTCTGGCGCGTGTTGACCGCGAGCCGGAGCTTGCAGACAGCGGTTCCGCTCGGCGTGTGCCGAAGCTCGGGATCGCGGGTCAGGTTCCCGACGAGCACGACGCGATTGATGTTTGCCACGGCTCCTCCTCCTCGTCTATTCCGGCCGCCCCGAGCGCTCGCGCGCCGCCGCTGCCGGCCGGGCGGCGGCGCTCGCGGTACGCCCGGCGGCGGGCCGACGCACCGCCATGTGACGCATCGCGCCGTCCGTGATCTTGAGGATGCGCGTGAGCTCGTCGAGCGTCGCCGCGTCCGCGTCGAAGTGGAGGAGGTGGTAGTGCGCCTCCTGCTTCTTGTCGATCTCGTACGCGAGCCTGCGGCGGCCCCACGCCTCCTGGCCGACCCAGCGTCCGTCCCCGCCCTCGACGAGCTCGCGCGCGCGAGAGAGGATCTCGTTCTGGCGCTCGTCGGACAGCTCGGGGTCGAGCATGAGCATGATCTCGTAGGCCGTCAGTTCCCGAACCTCCTCTCTTCCCTCGGTCTAGCGGCCTCGCCGGCGGCGCCGTTCGGGAGGACGGCGCCCGGCGGGGCAGGAAGCGACGCCACTATAGCCGTCCACGTCCGGGTTGCCGACCCCGCTCCGTCATGGAAGAGTGCGGGATGTGCCGCGAAAGACGCTGCTCCTCGCTTCGCTCGCCGCCGGCGCGGTCGCGGCCCTCGTGGCTCGCCGCCGTTTCGCCCTCGAGGAGCGGGGGTCGCCCGCGCTCGACCCGCGCGCCGAGGAGCTGCGGGCGAAGCTCGAGCAAGCACGCGAGCAGGCGGCCGACGAGGAGGATTTCGAGGCCGCGGGGATGGCGGCCGAGACAGTCGTCGACGACGAGGAGCCCCCCGGAGCCGAGGCCGCCCGCCGCCTCGCGCGCGAACGTGCGCGCAAGGCGGCGGAGGAGATGCGCGGAAGCGGCGAGAGCACGCCCTAGCGCGTGCACACGAACAGACACACGGTCGAGATCGAGCGGCCTGCCGCGGCGATCTTCCCGTACCTCGCGGCGCCCGAGCGCCGCCTGCGGTGGATGGGCGCGCTTACGGCGTCGGAGCAGGTAACCGACGGCGATCTCGGCCTCGGCACTCGCTTCCGCGACGTCTTCGAGGACCAGGGGCAGCGGATCGAGCTCGACGCCGAGATCGTCGAGTACGAGCCGAACCGCCGCCTCGCCACGCGGCTGACGGCTTCCCAGTTCGAGTCCACCGCGCGCCAGGAGCTGGACGAGGCGGCGGGGCGGACCTCGGTGACGACGACGATCGCGACGGAGTACAGGAGCCGGCTCGCCCGCGTGATGGCGGGCGTCATCACCCGGCACGCGCAGCGGCGGCTCGAGGAGGACCTCGTGCGGCTGAAGCGGCTCGTCGAGCACGGAGAGTAAGCGCGGCGCCCGCGCCTCGCGCCTTCCCGCTTGACACGTGGCAGCCACAGTGGGATAAGCTCAGCCAGACTGTAAGGCCACCCTTACAGCGTGCCCGGCGAAGGAGGAACCGCATGGGAGCCGCGCTCCTGACGACGCGCGAAGGCCTGGAAGCGTCGCTCATCGTGAGCATTGTCCTCGCGTACCTCGCGAAGACGGACAACCGACGGCATTTCGGCGTCATCTGGGCCGGCACGGCGGCGGCGGTGGCGGTCTCTGTCGTGACCGGCGCCGCGCTCTTCTTCACCGTCGGGGAGCTGGAGGGGCGCGCGGAGCAGATCTTCGAGGGCGTCGCCATGCTCTCCGCGGTCGCCGTCCTCACGTGGATGATCTTCTGGATGCGCAAGCAGGCCGCGAACTTGAAGCGCGAGCTCGAGGCGCGACTGGAGGGTGCGATCGTCGCCGGGTCGGCGGTCGGCCTCGCGTCCGTCGTCTTCTTCGCCGTCCTGCGCGAAGGCTGGGAAACGGCGCTCTTTCTCTTCGCGATCAGCGAGAGCTCGTCGCCTGCGGTCACGGCGATTGGGGCCGCTGCTGGGCTCGTCGTCGCGGTCTCGCTCGGCGTCGCCCTCTACCACGGGTCGCGGCGCCTCAACCTGCGCCAGTTCTTCACCTGCACCGGCCTGCTCCTGATCGTCTTCGCGGGTGGTCTCCTCGCCCACGCCGTGCACGAGTTCCAGGAGGCATCGCTGCTGCCGATGACGATCGAGCACGTCTGGGACACGAACGCGATCGTGAGCGAGCGCTCCACGCTCGGTCAGTTCCTGACGGCGCTCTTCGGCTACAACGGAAACCCGTCGCTGCTCGAGGTCGTCGCCTGGGCCTCGTACATCAGCCTCGCGCTCGCCTTCTTCCTCTCGCCGCTCCTTCCGCGGCGGCGGGCAGTCCCCGCGGCCGCCTAGCGCTGGACGAGGACGCCGAACGGCTCTACGGCCTCCCGCTCGAGGAGTTCACGCGCGAGCGAAACGAGCTCGCCCGGCGCCTCCGTCGCGAGGGTCGACGGGAGGAGGCAGAGGCCGTTGCCGCACTCGTCAAGCCGTCGATCGCCGCCTGGACCGTGAACCAGGTCGCCCGGAGCCGGCCGGCGGACGTGGACCGGCTCCTGGCCGCCGCCGACCGGCTCAGAATCGCGCAGGCGTCGGGGGAGGGAGACCTTCGCTCGCCGGTGGGGGAAGAGCGCGAGGCGGTCCGCTCGCTCGTCGGCTCCGCCCGCGATTTCCTCGCTGCCTCGGGCCGGACGGCGAGCGATTCGACGCTCGCCGCGGTCGAGCGCACGCTCAACGCGGCCGCCGCCGATCCCGACCTGCACGACGACCTGCGCCGCGGCATCCTGACGCGCGAGGTCGAGGCTAGCGGCTTCGCCGGGCTCCTCGGCGTGGTCGAAGCGCGCCCGGCGCGCCGGCGCGCCGGGCCGACCCGAGAGGAGCGGGCGGCGGCGCGCGCGGCGCTCCGGCACGCCCGCGCCGAGGCCGAGGGAGCCCGCGCGGAGGCGGCGGCGGCCGCCCGCGAGGTCGCGCGGCTCCAGGACGCGCTGCGGCGGGCCGAGGGCGACGCGGAACGGGCGCTCGAGCGAGCGAAGGAGGCGGAGCTCGAGGTCGAGCGGTTGCGGGAGGACTAGCGCAGTGCTCCGAGCGCGGCCGCGAGCCGCTGGCGAGCCCCGAGCGCGCCCGCGAGCAGGTCGCCCCGCTCGCCCACGCGCGCCGTCACTGCGTCGAGCGAGAGCTCGCCGGGTCGTACTCCCCGCTCGAGCTCCTCCCACGTCACCGGCGTCGCCACCGGTGCCCCGGGCAGCGGACGGACGGAGTACGGGGCGACCACCTGCTGGCCCAGCCCGTTCATCTTCGCGTCGACGAAGACGCCCCGTCGCTTGCCGGGCGAGCGCTCGCCGGTCACGAGCTGCGGCGCGGCGCGGCATAGCACGCCGGCCAGGAGCTCGGCGAACTCCCGAATCTCGGCATACTGGTGGACGCGCGCCACCGGAACCCGGACGTGGAGGCCCGCTCCGCCCGTCGTCATCGGGAAGGCCTCGAGCTCCAGGGCGGCGAGGGCGTCACGCAGGAGGAGCGCCGCGGCCGCTACGTCGGCGAACGCGACGTCTGCCGGATCGAGGTCGAAGACGACGGCGTCGGCACGGTCGGGGCGGTCCTCGCGCGCCGTCCAGACGTGCAGGTCGACGCAGCCGAACTCGACCATCCAGAGGAGCGCGAGCTCGTCGTTCACGAGCGCGTAGCGGACGGGGGCGCCGCCGCGCGATTTCGCCGGTTGCTCCGATGTGCGGATCCACGCGGGGAGGTCGGGTGGTGCGTCCTTGACCCACTGGAACGGGCTCCGCGGGCTCGTGTAGTGGCGCTTCATCGTGAAGGGGCGGTCGCGCAGGTGAGGGAGGAGCACGGGCGAGACGGCCCGGTAGTAGCGGACTACGTCGCCCTTCGTAATGCCCTCGACGGGCCACCAGAGGCGGTCGAGCCGCGTCAACCTGACGACGCGCCGGCCGCGTCCGACCTCGAGCTCGCCGCGCGCGGTACGGGCTCTACCGCCCCCCGCGTGAGCCGCGCGCCTTCCTCCGCTAGCGTGCCCGGGATGCGGGGTCTCTTCGGAGGGCGGGAGCTCGGGAGCGGACGGGTTCGCGTCTACGGCTGCTCTCCCGGGTGCCTCGCCATCTCGCTCCTCGCCTCACTGCTCCTGACGATCCTGCTCAACCTGCTCGTCCGGGCGTTCTAGCGGCGGCAGCGGCGGAATCTCGGTCAAGCCCGCGTCCTCCTGCCGGCGCCGCCGAGCGATGACAGCGGCGACGGGCGCGGCGAGCCCGAGGACGGCGAGCCCGGTCATCCCCGCCACGCGCCGCCGCGAGCGGCCGCTCCCGCTGCGCGTGTCAGTGGTCAGGGCGACGGCGACCTCGCCCAGGCCAACCGTCGTGTGCGGAAGCCAGTGCCTGAGGCCGTGGCGCGCGTAGCCGAGCGCCCACGGGGACACCGCGAGCAGCGCGCCGCCGGCGGCGTCGAGGGCGAGGTGCACCTTCATCGGCAGGACGCGGACGACACCCAGCTCGTAGTCCGTGAGCGCGCTGTAGGCCGTTGTCGTCGCGCCGGTAATCCGCGGCGCGAGCGCCGAGGAGCGGACGTCCTTGAGCCGAAAGAGCCGGGGCGCGGCGAGGAGCGCGCCACTCGTCGCGTAATCGACTACGCCGTGCGCCTTCGTCGGTATGACGTGTGCAAGCATCGAGTCTCCCTTGTCCGCTATCAGACGGCGCGTACCCAGCGCGCGCGGACGGGAATCGACGTTTGCCGCGCCTACTCGGCGGTGCGCTTGCGCCCGAGAAGAGGAAGCGCCCAGCGGCGGCCGAGCTTCGGCGCGGGCGGCTCAGGAGGGGCTGGCGCACCCCACCAGAAGACGTCCCAGGTCGTCCAGACCTCGCCGCGACCGTCGTCCTTCTCGCTCTTCGGCCGCTGCCCGTTCTCGCTCACCACTCGCTCCTTCCGGTCCGGTCAGCCGTACGTCGTATCGGCAACGCGTGGGCGGGGCTGGAGGTCCAACGAGAAGAGGCCCGACGCGTCGGGCCTCTTCGCTGGAGCTACTACCGCCTAGGAGGTCGGGAAGTAGACCTGGTAGCGGACGACGCCGGGCGGGCATTCGGAGCCGCGCGCGATCACAGCGGTCGCGTTCTGGCCGGAACCGGTCTGTTTCACGCATACCCAGTCGAGGTTCGCGTTCGCGATCCCGGCCGGGCCCTGTGCGCCCTGCGGGCCCGTGTCGCCCTTCGGCCCCTGCGGGCCCGTGTCGCCCTTCGGCCCCTGCGGGCCGGTGTCGCCCTTCGGCCCCTGCAGGCCGGTGTCGCCCTTCGGCCCCTGCAGGCCCGTGTCGCCCTTCGGCCCCTGGGCGCCCGTGTCGCCCTTCGCGCCGCGGAGCGAGCTCATGAAGTCGCCCACGGTTCCCTCGTTGCCCTCGGCAAGCCAGAGCTGGTACGCCGAGAGGCCGGGGGCGCCGTCGGTGCCGGAAGCGCCGTTCTCGCCGGGTGCGCCGTTCTGGCCGGGCGCGCCCTCGTCGCCCTTCGGGCCCTGCGCACCCTCCTGTCCGCGCTCTCCGCGGTCGCCCTGCTCGCCCTTCAGCGAGGAGAGGAAGTCGCCGACCGTCCCCTCGCCGCCCATCTCGAGCCAGAGCTGGTACGCCGAGAGGCCGGCGGCGCCGTTCTCGCCGGGTGCGCCGTTCTGGCCGGGCGCGCCGTCGAGGCCGCGCTCGCCGGTGTCGCCCTTGGCGCCCTGCTCGCCGGTGTCGCCCTTGGCGCCCTGCTCGCCGGTGTCGCCCTTGGCGCCCTGCTCGCCGCGCTCGCCGGTGTCGCCCTT
>JACVSB010000238.1 GCA_014534155.1 Thermoleophilia bacterium | reverse complement strand
CTTCGCGAGCAGAATCCAGCCGCCGACGACGAGCGTCGGGAGGAAGCCGAGGAGGAACACCGTCGGGCTGAGGGTCGGCCAACCCCACTTCGTCCAGCCGCCGAAGAGCTGCGACAGGCCCAGCGCGAGGCCCGCGCCGGCGAGGAGCGCGGCCGCGACCCAGAACCCCGTGGTCGAGCCGCCGTAATCGAACGTCTGCGCGAGCCAGATCAAGAATCCGGCAGCGGCAACGCCTGCGAGCGTGAAGAGCGCGCGGACGAGCCCGGGGCTCGGCCCGGTGCGCTCGCCGTGCACGCGGTCGTCGTCGGTCGTCCGTCGTTGTAGCAGTGCCATCTGGAATTCACCCCGTTCGTCGGTTGCGGAGAGCCCCTTTGCAGGGGAATCCCCGCTTTTCGACCACCTGTAACCCCTAGAGCTCGCGGCGGCGGAGGTCGAACCCGCCGGAGTCGAGCTCCTCGCGGAAGGCGGCGACCAGCGCCTCGCGGTCGCCCGCGAAGACGTGCGGGACGACGACGACGCGCGGGTCGTTGTGGAATGGCTCGTCGAGGTGGAGGCGGCTGACGACGTTCACGGACGTGCCGCTGCAGTGCGGGCAGCTGACCGCGACGGCGACGCGCCGCCCGGCCGGCGCGAGGAGCCGGAAGGCCGAGGGGAAGACCGGTCGAAGCCGGTTCTCCGGGTAGCAGAAGAAGCTCCACGGCCAGGCGCCGCGCGCGATCCGGTGCGCCGCGTGCTCCAGGAGCTCCTCTCCCGCGGGCTCGAGCCGGTTCGTCATCACGTTGAAGAAGGCCACGGCCACGGCGCCGAGCGGAGCCCAGTCCAGCTCGTCGTGGCTCACGAGGCCCTCGTGCTGTCCCTCGCAGGGGCAGGCGAAGGTGACGCGGTACACGGACGGGTGCGACGCGCCCTCGACGCGCTCCAGCGAGCGAAAGCGCGACAGCCTGACGCGAACCTCGCCCGTCACCGGGCACAAGAACGTGTAGCGGCCTGTGAACCCGTCGTACATCTCGTCACACCCCGTATCGGCCCGCCGATGCCACAGCGCGGCCCGCAGAGGGGGGAATCTAGTAGGTGACTAGCGAGTGTACGTCGTACCCGGCCAGCTTGTCCCGGCCGTTCAGGAACCCGAGCTCGATCACGAAGGCGAGCCCGACGACCTCTCCCCCGAGCTGCTCGACCAGGTTCACCTTGGCCTTCGCGGTCCCCCCCGTCGCGAGCAGGTCGTCGTGGATGAGGACCCGCGCTCCCTGCGCGATCGCGTCGGCATGCAGCTCGAGGGAGTCGACGCCGTACTCGAGCTGGTACTCGGCGCTGACCGTCTCCCAGGGGAGCTTCCCCGGCTTGCGGGCGGCGACGAACCCGCAGCGGAGCCGGTAGGCGAGGGCGCCGCCGAGGATGAAGCCGCGTGCTTCCGCTCCCAGGATGAGGTCGGGCCGACGGTCCTCGGCGAATGCGGCGAGCGCGTCCACGGCGGCGCGGAAGGAGGCAGGGTCGGCCAGGAGGGGCATGATGTCCTTGAAGACGATCCCCGGCTTCGGGAAGTCGGGGATGTCGCGGATCTTGGCCTCGAGGTCGCTCGCCGCCACGCGCGCAGGATAGTGCGTCCGGCCCCGCGCGATCGCCCGGCGGCCCCGCGCGGCGACGGCGTCCGCCTAGACCAGCGAGCGAAGCGCGCGCCAGAAGAGAAGCTGAGACAGCTCCTGGGACGCCGTCGCCAGGGCTTCCAGGTCCTCGACTCCGGCGAGCCGCCGCTCCGGGTTGCGCGAGCGAAGCGCGGGCGCGACGATCTGCTCGAGAAGGCTCGCGGCCGACGAGGCCCCGTTGCGGATCGAGCGCAGGTTGCGCGGCGCGATCCCGTAGCGCGACAGGCGCGCGCACGCAGCCACGACGTCCGCGTCCCGCTCGGGGTACCGGCGCTCGCCGCCCTCGACCACGGGCTCGAGGAGGCCGTACTCCTCGAGCTCGCGCACGAAGGACGGCTCGGCGCCCGAGCGGTCGCAGAGCTCCCGGAGGTCGATCGAGGGCACCTGCGCGGCGAGGAGCGCGTCCGCCGACGAGCGCCGGCGGGTGCGCCGCCTGCCGCTCGGGGAAGCGAGCTCCTCGCGGATCACGCGCAGCGGGAGAAACTCGTCCCGCTGCAGGCGCAGGATCGTGCGCAGCCGCTCCACGTCGTCCTCGGAATAGAGCCGGTAGCCGCTGCGCGTGCGGCGCGGCGCCAGGAGGCCCTGGCCCTCGAGGTAGCGGATCTTGGAGATGGAGATGTCCGGGAACTCGTCGGCGAGGCGCTCGCGGACGGCGCCGATCGTGAGCCGGCGCTCCTTCGTGTCGCGGGCGGCCATGGCCATGCGCTAGTGCGAGAGGTAGCTCAGCCGGTACTTGCCGATCTGGACCTCGTCGCCGTCCTCCAGCTTCGCGCGCTCCACGCGGCGGCGGTTCACGTACGTGCCGTTCAGGCTGGCCCGGTCCTCGATCGTGTACCCGTCGGCGTCGCGGACGAGCACCGCGTGCGCACGCGACACCGTCACGTCGTCGAGGAAGACGCCGGCCGTGGGGGCGCGCCCGACCTCGATGCGCTCGCCGGTGAGCGGGAACGTCTCGCCCTGCCGTCCCCCGCCCGCCCGCACGACGAGGGCGGTGCCCTCCACGGGCAGCTCCTCGAGCGGTGAGCCCTCCTCGTCCACGAGGGACTCCGGCGCGAAGGTCATCGTCGTGTGGCCGCCCTCGTCGTCTCGCATGAGAAGCGCACCGCACTTCGAGCAGTAGTTCGCGCTCTCGGGGTT
>JACVSB010000167.1 GCA_014534155.1 Thermoleophilia bacterium | reverse complement strand
CGCGAGAGCACGAAGAGCCTCATATGACGAACGCCTCTTCCCGCGTCGCGCCGCGTTCGAACCGCTCAACACCCAACGGGGAGAGGTGGAGCGAGGGCCGGCGTCCGGCGACGAGCTCGGCGATGTGCTCGCCCACCGCCGGCGCCTGCTGGAAACCGTGACCCGAGAAGCCGGTGGCGTAGAGGAAACGCGACGGCTTCGCTGCCTCGCCGACGACGGCGTTGCGATCGGGGCTGAGCTCGTAGAAGCCGGACCAGGAGGAGGCGATCGGGAGCTCGGTCAGAACGGGGAGACGGTGGGCCGCGTGAACGCCGATCTCCTCGAGCGTCGCCTCGCGTCCGCCGAACGCGAGGCCGGGGCCCTCGGAGTGGAAGTAGAAGCCCGTGCTGAAGTCGACGGTCAGCGGGAGCGGAGCCGGAAGCCCTCCGTCGGCCGCCGTGTAGTGCATCCAGCGACGCTCGCCGGTCACCGGGATGTCTACGCCCACGAGCGCGCCCACCTCACGCGACCAGACGCCCGCTGCGCAGACGACGGTGTCGGTCACGATGCGCGCGCGGGGGGTCACGACGGCAGCGACGGCGCCGCCGCGCGTCTCGATCCGCTGCACCGGCTCGCCCTGGCGGATCCGCGCTCCGCGGCGCCGAGCTGCGTCGGCGTACCCCGCCACGACCGCCTCCGGCGTCGCGCGCCCGTCCAGAGGGCAGAAGGTCGCCCCGACGATGTCGTCGGTGACGAGCCCCGGGACGAGCGCGGCCGCCTCCGACGGGGACGCCTCGCGCGAGGGCACGCCCAGTCGCGCCTGCAGCGCGAGGGCGGCCCGGAAGCGCGCGACGTCCTCGTCGCGGTCGAGCAGGAAGAGGTAGCCGGCCTGCACGAAGTCGATCTCGCCCCCGACGCGCTCGCCGAAGCGCGTGAACTCGGCGATCGAGCGCAGGGCGATGCGGACGTTCAGCTCGTCGGCGAACTGGGCGCGAATCCCGCCGGCGGACTTGCCCGTGGAGCCGGAGGCGAGCGTGTCTCGCTCGAGCAGGATGACGTCGGTGATCCCCAGTTCCGTGAGGTGGAAGGCGACGCTCGCCCCGATGGCACCGCCGCCGACGACCACCACGTCCGCCATCTCCTCCACGTCCCGATCGTACGCTCGTCCCTCTCGGTTACGCTCGCGCCGTGCACCGCTTGGCCTTCGCGGAAGCGCGCCGCAGGCTCGAGAGGGCAAGCGGCGGATACGAGGTCGTGCACGAGTCGCCCGGGCTCGAGATCGGCGTCTACGTCCTCGTGGCGCCGGAGCCGGACCGCCAGCAGCCCCACGAGGACGACGAGATCTACGTGCCCCTCTCGGGCTCCGGCGTCCTCGAGGTCGAAGGCGACCGGGTGCCCGTGCGAGAGGGCGAGGCGATCTTCGTCGAGGCCGGAGCCGAGCACCGCTTCACGGCGTACGAGTCGCTCTCGACGTTCGTGATCTTCGCACGCAAGCCCGCCTCCTAGCTTGGACGTCCTCGTGACCGGCGCGACCGGGTTCCTCGGCCGCTGGCTCGTGCCGCTCCTGCTCGAGCGCGGTGACAACGTGCGCGCGCTCGTCCGTCCGGCGACCGACGCGTTTGCGCTGCAGGCGCTCGGGGTCGAGGTCGTGCGCGGGGACGTCCTCGACCGCGAGGCCGTGCGCCGGGCCGCGGACGGACGGGCGCTCGTCGTGCACCTGGCCGGTCTCGTCGCCTACGAGCGCCGCGACGTGCCGCGGCTTCGCGCGTTGAACGTCGAGTCGGTCAGGGTCGTCGCCGCGTCGCTCGCGGAGGGTGCGCGGCTCGTCCACGTCTCCAGCGTCGCGGGCATCGGGTTCGCCAACTCGCCCGCGCATCCCGTGGACGAGACGCACGAGTTTCCTCCCCTCGCACGGGCGCTCCCGTATCCGGCCACGAAGCACGAGGGGGAGGCCGTTGCGCTCGCGGCCGCGGCCGCGGGGCACGACGTCGTCGTCGCGAACCCGGGGTTCGTCCTCGGTGCCGGGGACGTGAACCGCGTCTCCACCTTCATCGTCTGGCGTTACCTGCAGGGCACGCTGCGCGTCCACATCCCGGGCGGGCTCTCCTTTGTGCACGCGGGCGACGTGGCACGCGGGCTCGTAGCGGCGGCCGAGCGCGGGCGCGCCGGGGAGCGCTACATCCTCGCGAACCGCGAGGGAAACCTCTCGTACCGTGACTTCTTCCGCCGCGTGGGCGACGTGACGGGCCTTCGCCGGGGGATGCTCGGCCTCCCGCCGCGCGTCGCGCTCTTGGCCACGCAGGTCGTCCGCTGGCCCATCGGGCCGGGCGAGGTGCGGTCGAGCGCGCACTGGTGGTTCGCCGACCCGGGTAAGGCCGAGCGTGAGCTCGGCTTCTGCAACCGGTCGCTGGACGAGACGATCGCCGAGACGGCGGCCCAGTACCGCTAGGCCGGCCCAGGCTCCCGGCCCTCGAGGACCGCTCTCGCGCAGCGCTCGAGGCCTCCGGGCGCGTCGCTGCGCGTTTCGGCCGCGGTTTTTCAGCCGTCCCGAGGTCCGAGGGGCGTCGCGTTGGCCGGCCGGCCCCTCACGGCGTGCGGCTCGACTCCCAGCGGGAGACCTGGAAGGCGCGGCCGGGCGCGCCGCCGACCGCGAGCACGGTCGTCCCCGGCTCGGCGGCGACCGCCTTTCGCTGGGCCGCGGGAGTGCAGAAGACGAGCGTTCCGGCGCCCGCCTCGACCTCCTCGCCGTCCAGCGTGAAGCGCGCCAGGCCCTCGAGGACGACGTAGAGCTCCTCGTCTCCGTCTTCGCCCTCGACGTGATCCTCGATGATGAGCTCGCCCGCGGCGCGCGCGCGGTACGCGTTGCAGCCGAAGGCGGAGATGCCGAAGTGGTAGCGCACGGGCCGCCACTCGCCCTCCACGAGGTCGCTCGCGAGCGGCTCGATCTCGGAGACGTGCGTCGCGTGGTAGCTACGCCGCCCGCGGGTGCTCACGACATCGGGATTTGACGGAGCACCTTCGGCTCGATCCGGTCGAGGATCTCCGTCAACGTCTCTCCCGTCACCGTGATCCCGTGGTTTCGCAGGCCGATGACCGCGTGGCCCGGGTCGGGCTCGGCCTCGAGGAGCTCGGCGACGCTCGTCGCCAGCTCCTCCGTCCCGCACGGGTAGTTCACGTCCGTCGCCGGGATGCCGCGCATCCACGCGTGCACGTGCAGGATCGCGCCGACGTCCGGGTGCGCCTGGTAGACCATCCAGTGCTCGATCGCGTCCACCGAGACACGCCGCGGCTCCACGTCGGGCGGGACGCTGAGGATCATGCGGTTGCGGTCGGGCTCGTATCCCGAGACGAGGAGGATGTCGCGGCCGGGGACCTCGAGCCTCGTCTTGTCGACGCCGCTCGCGCTCATCCAGAACCGGCGCTCGTCCTTGCGCTGCGACAGGTTCCCGTACGAGAGCCCGCCGATCCCGTACAGGCGCTTCACGTGCCGCAGGTCGCGCTCGTCGAGGAGTTCCTCGATCGGGAAGGGCGCGGGCAGCAGATCGAGGTCGCCCATCCTCCTCCCGGCGTCGGCGATCTCCTCGGTGACCTCGTCGCCGCGCCGGAGCTCCGGCTCGAGATCCGTTCGGAACTCGTTGTCGATCACGAGCTTCGAGAGCGCGAGCGGGGCGAGCCGCTCGATCACGCTCTTCGCGAGGCCGTCCTGGCCGTTGGCCGCGTGCACCCCGTAGTGCCCGCGCTCCATCGTCGTGAACCAGACGCCCTGGTCCGGCACGTAGCAGAGGACGATGTTCGCGAGCGCGCGCACGAGGAGGGGGTAGTTCGTCTTCAGGACATCCTCCGGAACGCCCGGCTGCTCGTGGATCGCGGCCACGAACGTGCCGCGGGAACGGCGGCGAAACGGCCGCGGGTCGTCGGGGTCGATGAAGTTGAGCACCAGGTCGGCCTCGAGCGCCGCCTGCCCCTCGCGCCGCTCGAACCCCCGGGCGTCGAGGGCAGCGCCGAGCTCGGCGGCGAAGGCCTGGAACCGCGGCGAGGCCGGCCGACCGGCGAAGGCGTAGTTCACCCGCCCATCCTAACCTGGGCGCCTTTCCGCTACGCCGAGGCCAAGCGGCGGAGCACGAAGGGAAGGATGCCGCCCGCGCGCAGGTACTCGCGCTCCCTGGGAGTGTCCAGGCGAACGCGCGCCCGGAAGGTAACCGCGCCCCCGTCGTCGCGGCGAGCCTCGACCTCGGCCTCGCGCGCGTCCCCGTTCTCGAGCCCCCGGATCGCGAACATCTCCCGCCCGGTGAGGCCGAGCGAGGCTGCGCTCTCGCCCTCGGCGTACTGGAGCGGGACGATCCCCATTCCGACCAGGTTGGAGCGGTGGATCCGCTCGTACGTCTCCGCGATCACCGCCTTCACGCCGAGGAGACGCGGTCCCTTCGCCGCCCAGTCCCGCGACGACCCTGACCCGT
>JACVSB010000370.1 GCA_014534155.1 Thermoleophilia bacterium | reverse complement strand
CGCGAGAGCACGGCGTCGCGCGTCGGGGTCTCCAGCAGGCCGGGCTCCTCGGCCGGGGGCTCGGGTAGGGCGGCGGTGAGCTCGAAGACGCGGGTGCGAACCGCGTACGGGTCGGCGGCGGTGGGGGAGGCCCAGGACGCCCGCTCCTCGAGGAGCTTCGAGAGGCCGCGCACGACGCGGAACCCCCGGCGTGCGTCGAGGCGCGGGCCGAGCTCCTCCTCGCGGGCCGCGAGGTCCACTTCAAGGCGAGCGCGCGGATGGCCGATGTGTCCGGCGTACAGTGCGCAGAGCTCCTCAGCCACCTCGAGGACGCGCGGGTCGTCGTTGGCGAGCCGGTGGGGGACGAGTTTGCCGCGGCTGAGGCGCGCTATCACGTGCTCGCTGCGGAGCACTAGAGGAGGGCCTCCCTGCGCCGGCGAGCGGCGTGCACCTCGCCCGTCTCCGCCGTGACCAGCTCGTAGAGGGTGGCCCGTTTGCCCTCGCGCGGGCGGAGGATCCGCCCAAGGCGCTGGACGTACTCGCGCCGCGAGGCGCTGCCGGCGAGGATGATCGCGACCCCGGCGTCGGGGACGTCGACGCCCTCGTTCAGGACGTCGGAGGCGATGACGGCGCGGTAGCGGCCCTCGCGGAAGCGGTCCAGGATCTCTTTTCTCTCCTTGGCGGGCGTCTCGTAGGTGACGCCGGGGATCAGGAACCGGCGGCTGAGCGAGTACACCTCCTCGACGCTCTTGGCGAAGACTATGACGCGGTCGTCCCAGTGGCGCCGCAGCAACGTCTCGAGCGTCGCCACCTTCCGCATCGCGCCCCCCTGGATCTCGCGTCTGCGCCGCGCCGCAAGGAGCGCCTCCCGCCCCCCCGAGTGGCTCGTCGCGGCGACGAGGATAAAGCGCTGCCAGTCCTCCGGAGAGCGCATAGGGAGGCGGTGCTTGCTCAAAAAATCCCGGTACACCGCGTCGGCCTGAGCGTACTCGAACCGCTCGTGGGCCGTGAGCTCCACGGGGATGCGCACGAGCTCGAAGGGTGCGAGGTAGGTCCCCGCCAGGTCCTCCGGCGAGCGCCGGTAGATGATGGGGCCGACGAGCCCGTCCAGCAGCTCGTGGCCGCCGTCCGGGCGCTCGGGGGTGGCGGTCAGACCCAGAGTGTAGGGCGCGAGCAGCATCTTCGAGATCACGGCGTTCTTCGGCGCGGGTAGGTGGTGGACCTCGTCGTAGACCACGAGCGCGAAGCGGTCGCCGTAGCGCTCTGCGTGGATGT
>JACVSB010000382.1 GCA_014534155.1 Thermoleophilia bacterium | reverse complement strand
CGCTCCTTCCCTTCGGATCGACTTGAAGCGGCGCATGTTCTCGACGAGCGCCGCCTCGGCCGGAAGACGCTCCATGCTGGAGGCGCCGAAGAACCCGCCCACGCCGCGCGTGCGCTCGAGCACGTAGGCCGCGTCCTCGGGCTCCGCGATCGGGCCGCCGTGGCAGAGGACGAGCACCTCCGGGTTCTCCCGCGTGCCCGCATCGTGCATCGCCTGCACCCGCTCGACGGCTTCGTCGAGCGTGATGGCGGTCTTCGCGCCGATCGTGCCCGCGGTCGTCAGGCCCATGTGCGGGACGAGGACGTCGCCACCCGCGGCGGCCATCCTCCGCGCGTCCTCAGCGTCGAAGACGTACGGGGCGGTGAGGAGGTCGAGCTCGCGTGCGGCCCGGATCAGCTCCACTTCCAGCGCGTAGCCCATCCCCGTCTCCTCGAGGTTGGCGCGGAAGACGCCGTCGTAGAGCCCCACGGTGGGGAAGTTCTGGACGCCCGAGAACCCGAGCTCGGCGAGCTCGCGCAGGAAGACCGGCATCCGGCGGAAGGGGTCCGTGCCGCAGACGCCGGCGAGCACGGGCGTCCGCTCGACGATCGGGATGACCTCGCCCGCCATCTCGAGGACGATCGCGTTGGCGTCGCCGTACGGGAGCAGGCCGGCCAACGACCCTCGCCCGGCCATGCGGTAGCGGCCGGAGTTGTAGACGATGATGAGATCCGCACCGCCTGCCTCGGCGCACTTCGCGGACAGGCCCGTCCCGGCTCCCGCGCCGATGATCGGCCGACCCTCCTCGACCTGCGAGCGGAGGCGCGCGAGGGCCTCGTCGCGCCTCACGCCGTCACCGCCTCGCGCCGGGTTCGTTCCTGCGCGCAGAGCTCGTGCAGGCGATCGGCCATGGCGTCGGCGAAGTCGGGGTCGTTCACGTCCGTGTCGAGCTCGTTCACCTCCACCGAGGGGTCGAGGTGCCCCCGGAGCGCCCCGACGAGCGCGGCGTCCGCCTCGGGGTCGTGGAAGGGCTGCCCTGCGACCGCGATGGCGGAGACCCCGCGCAGGGGGACGAAGAGCGAGACCGGCCCTCTCGCCCGGTTGAGTTTGCCCGCGAGGATCCGGCCGAGCTCGGCGCACTCCTCGGGCGTCGT
>JACVSB010000039.1 GCA_014534155.1 Thermoleophilia bacterium | reverse complement strand
GAGCTGGCTTCGCGGCCGGGGGAGGGCTCGCGCTTCGAGCTTCGGCTTCCCGTCCGCTAACCGCGCGGCTGGACAGCGACGGAGTGGAGGGCGGCGGTAGGGCTAGGCGCTGCTCCGCCGCGCGTGCAGGCCGTGGAGCTCGGCGGCCGGCGCCTGCACGAGCGAGCGCTCGAGCCGCTGCACCGTCCCCTCG
The DNA here is from genome assembly GCA_014534155.1 of Thermoleophilia bacterium. Next base: position 10,010 of record JACVSB010000039.1, on the reverse strand, counting down.
AGGCGGTCGAGACGGCGATCGAGCGCGCGCCAGGCCTCGACGACGAGGTCGACCAGGACGTTCAGGTCCTCCGCCCGGGCGCGGCGCTCCGCCTCGGACTCGAGCTCGAGCCGCTCGAGCCGTCGGATCGTCTGGTTCGCGAGGCCGCGCAGCTCCGCGACGTGGCGTCCGACGGGCAGGACCTCGTTGCGCATGCTCTCGCGCACGGCGTCGGCGAGCCGTGCCGGGACTGCGGCCTCGAGCTCGGCCGCCTGCTCGGCGAGGGACTCGAGCGCCTCGCGTGCCCGCGCGACGACCGCCTCGCGGGTAGGCGAGCCGTCGAGCGGCGAGCGCGCTTCCTCGAGACGCGGCCGCACTCGCTCGGGCGAAGGGAACTCCACGCAGACGACGCTAGCGTGCGCATCGGACGGCGATGAGAACCCGTGAGCTCGACTACGACCTCCCTCCCGAGCTCGTCGCGCAGCGCCCGGCCGGGCGCCGCGACGCGAGCCGCCTCCTCGTCTACGACCGCGCGGCGCGGGAGGTCCGCCACCGCGCCTTCCCCGCTCTCGTCCAGGAGGCAGGCGACATGCTCGTGGTCGTGAACGACAGCCGTGTGCTGCCCGCCCGCCTCCGCTACCCGCGGCCGGGGGGCGGCGAGGCGGAGCTGCTCCTGCTCGAGCCGCTCGGCGGAGGGGAGTGGGAGGCGCTCGCGCGCCCGACCAGGCGTCTCCGCGCGGGGATGGCGCTGGGACCGGTTGAGCTCGTCGAACGCAGGGGGGAGGGGCGCTGGCGGATCCGGCTCCGCGGCGAGCCGGACGGCGACACGCCGCTCCCGCCCTACATCACCGAGCCGTTGTCCGACCCGTCCCGCTACCAGACCGTGTACGCGGACGAGCCCGGCTCGGCCGCCGCCCCCACGGCGGGGCTCCACTTCACCCGGGAGCTCCTCGGGCAGCTCGACGTCGAGCGGGTCACGCTCCATGTGGGCCTCGACACCTTCCGCCCGCTCACCGCCGAGCGCCTCGACCAGCACGGACTCCACGGGGAGCGCTACGAGGTCGACGAGGCCTCGTGGGAGCGAATCCGCGGCGCGGAGCGCGTTCTCGCCGTGGGGACGACGACGACGCGCGTCCTCGAGTCACTCGCCCGAGGGGCGCCCCTCGCGGGGCGTACCGACCTCTTCGTGACGCCGGGCTTCCGCTTCCAGCGCGCCGACGCGCTCCTCACGAACTTCCACCTCCCGCGCTCGACGCCGCTCGCGCTTGTCATGGCGTTCGCCGGGGTCGAGACGACGCGGCGGCTGTACGAGCTTGCGGTCGCCGAGCGCTACCGCTTCTACTCCTTCGGCGATGCCATGCTGATCACGTGACGTTCACCGTCGAGGCACGCCACGGCGAGGCTCGCGCGGGCGTCCTCGAGACCGGCCACGGCGCCGTCGCGACACCGGCGTTCATGCCGGTGGGGACGAAGGCGAGCGTCAAGGGGATCCACCCGGAGCGCCTGCGCGAGCTCGGCGCCCCCATCGTGCTCGCCAACGCCTACCACGTCGCCTTCCGTCCCGGCGCCGACGTCGTCGCCGAGCTCGGCGGGCTCCACCGCTTCATGGGCTGGGACGGCCCGATCCTCACGGACTCCGGCGGATTCCAGGTCTTCTCGCTTCGGCACACCATCGTCGCGGCAGACGACGAGGGCGTCACCTTCCGCTCGGTCTACGACGGCGCGCTCGCTCGCTTCACTCCGGAGCGCGTCGCCGATGTGCAGAAGCGGCTCGGCTCGGACGTGGCCATGTGCCTCGACGTGTGCCCGCCGGCGTCCGCCTCGCGGCGGGAGCTCGAGCTTGCGGTCACCCGCACCTCGGCCTGGGCCCGCCGGCAGGCGGCGATGCCGCGCGCGCCGGGCCAGCTTCTCTTCGGGATCACGCAGGGCGGGACCGACGCGAGCCTGCGCCGGCGCTCCGTCGAGGAGATCTCCTCGCTCGCCCTCGACGGGCACGCCCTCGGCGGGCTCTCGGTGGGCGAGGACCGCGAGGCGATGCTGGACACCGTCGCGTGGGCCGCGCCTCTCCTCCCGCCGGAGCGGCCCCGCTACTTCATGGGGATCGGCGACCCCGTCGGGATCCTCGACGTCGTCGAGCGCGGCGTCGACATGTTCGACTGCGTGCTGCCCACGAGGTTGGGCAGAACCGGCTCGGCACTCACGTGGGAGGGGCGCCTGAACCTGAAGAACGCGCGCTTCGTTCGGGACGAGCGGCCGCTGGACGAGGGGTGCGCGTGCAGCGCCTGCGCGCGGTTCTCGCGAGGGTACGTGCGCCACCTCGTGACGCAACACGAGCTCCTAGGGCTGATACTTTTGAGCGAGCACAACGTGCGGTTCCTACTCGACTTGACCGCCGGGGCGCGATCCGCGATCGAGCGTCACGAGCTCGGCTCCTTCCGGGAGGCGGTGCTCGAGCGGCTCGGCGCGGGCGCCGTCGGCCAGGAGGTACTCCCCTAGATGGACGGCTTCCTCTTCGTCCTCATCGCGGCCTTCGCGCTCATGTACCTGCTGCTCATCCGGCCGCAGCGCACGCAGCAGCGCCGGCACAACGAGCTGGTCGAGCGGCTGAAGGTCGGCGACGAGGTCATCACCGTCGGCGGGCTGTACGGCGACGTCACGGACGTCCACCCGGACAGGGTCTCGCTCGAGATCGCCGAGGACGTGGAGGTCGAGGTGGCAAAGCGCGCGATCGCGAGCGTCCTTCCGCCCGCGGTCGACGAGGAGCCGGAGGAGGAAGCCGACGAGATCCTGGCCGCCGAGAGCGAGGCCGAGACCGAGGCGGAGGTCGCCGTCGCGGAGCCGGCGAGCGACGCGGACGCCGCCGTCGCCGAGCCGGACAGTGACGCCGAGGCCCTCGTCGTCGGCGAGGCGGAGCCGCGCGAGGCAGGCGACGGAGCCTCGCGCGAGCCGGTCGACTCGGGCGCGGGGGAGGACGGGGCCCGCCAGTAGCCGGCCGCCGCGCGCATGCGCAGGTACCTGCTCATCCTCGTCGCGATCCTGGGCGCCGTCGCCGGCGTCGCCGTTCTCTCGCTCTTCCGCTCGCCGACGCTCGGCCTCGACCTGCAGGGCGGCCTGGCCATCGTCCTCCAGGCCGAGGCGCCGAAGGGCGAGCAGGTGAACGCAGCGGGCATGGCGCGCTCGATGGAGATCATGCGCGACCGGGTGGACAAGCTGGGCGTCGCCGAGCCCGAGATCCGCCAGCAGGGCGCGTCCCAGATCCTGATCGAGCTCCCCGGCGTCCACGACGCGGCGCGCGCAGCCGAGATCGTGGGAACGACGGCGCAGCTCGAGTTCTACGACCTCGAGGGCGACGTCGTCGGGCCCTCGAAGGGCGGGCCGGAGAACCCGGTCATCCCGAGCGACACCCTCCCTTCGCTCCTCACGCCCGCGGGGAAGCTGAAGCCCGGCGAGTCGGCGGACGCCTGGTACCTCTTCTCGAAGGACAAGAAGAAGCTCCTCGCGGGCCCGGCGGACACGCGCGCCGACGTGCTCGACGAGCTCGCGAGCGCCCCGCCCAAGGGCGCCCGCTTCTTCGTCGTGCCGGAGGGTCGCACGATCCTGACCTGCGGCCGCTCGCAGCGGCTCTGCCCGGGCGTCGGCACGCAGCCGATGCGGACCTACTACTACCTGTTCGAGTACCGGCCGACCGCCTCGAAGGATCCCGTCCCCGAGCTGACCGGGAAGGACCTGAAGCTCCAGGGGACGCAGCAGGACTTCGACCGCGGGCAGCCGATCGTCACGCTCGAGTTCACCGACGCGGGCGGAGACAAGTTCCACGAGATCACGCGCGAGCTCGCGCGGCGCGGGCGGCAGCTGGCCGTCACGCTCGGCGTCCCGACCGACAACGAGTCGCGGCAGGCCGTCCTCCAGCGCTTCGCGATCGTGCTGGACAACGAGATCCGCTCCTTCCCGACCATCGACTTCGTGGACAACCCGGACGGCATCGCGGGCGGCCGGGCCCAGATCACCGGGCTGGACTCGGTGGGCGAGGCGAAGGACCTCGCGCTCGTCCTGCAGACGGGCGCGCTTCCGTACACCTTCGCGCAGCTCGAGCGTATGGACATCTCGGCCACGCTCGGCGAGGACTCCCTGCGGGAGGCGCTCTTCGCAGGGATCGGCGGCCTCCTCGCGGTCGCCCTCTTCCTGCTCCTCGTGTACCGCTTCCTGGGTGTCGTCGCGATCGTCGGCCTCGGCGTCTACGGGGTCTTCCTGTACGGGACGATCCTCGGCTTCAACGTCACGCTGACCCTGCCCGGCTTCGCCGGCCTCATCCTGACGATCGGCGTCGCCGCCGACGCCAACATCGTCATCTTCGAGCGGATCAAGGAAGAGGTACGCGCGGGAAAGTCGGTGCGCGCCGCGATCGCGGCGGGCTACCGCAAGGGCTTCTCGACGATCGTCGACGGCAACGTGGTCACGATGATCACGGCCGCCATCCTCTTCCTCATCGGCACGGGGAGCGTGCGCGGCTTCGCCCTCATGCTCCTGCTCGGAACGCTCCTCTCGATGGTCACCGCCGTCCTCGCGACCCGCGCGCTCCTCGCCGTGCTCGGTGGCTTCCGCTGGTTCGACAACCCCGCCTTCATGGGCGCGAGCGGTCAGAAGATCCCGTCCTGGCAGCGCATCGACTTCATGGGGAAGCGCCGGGTCTGGTTCGCGATCTCGGGCGTCATCCTGCTCGTCGGGGCGCTCTCGCTCGGGATCAGGGGGCTCAACCTCGGCATCGACTTCCGCGGCGGAAGCCAGGCGACGTTCGAGACGGCGCAGGCGCTCCCTGTCGAGCGCGTCCGCCAGGAGGCGGCCTCCCTCGGGGAGGCGGGCGCGGTCATCCAGGGGCGCGGAGAGGCACGCGGCGACCGCTACACGAGCTTCTCGCTGCGCACGGAGTCGCTCGACCGCGCCGCCCAGGACCGCCTGCAAAACCGGCTCGAGCGCGAGCTCGGCGCCTCGAACTTCGGCTTCAAGAACGTCTCGGCGAGCTTCTCGAGGCAGATCCTCAGAGGCGCCGTCATCGCGGTCGTCTTCTCGCTCCTCCTCATCTCGCTCTACGTGACGATTCGGTACCAGTTCGCCTACGCGATCCCGGTCCTCGTCGCGCTCTTCCACGACGTCCTGATCGCGATCGGCGTCTACTCGCTCTCGGGGAGGGAGGTCACCGCCTCGACCGTGGCGGCGCTGCTCACGATCCTCGGCTACTCGATCTACGACACGATCATCATCTTCGACCGCGTGCGCGAGAACGTGCAGATCATGCGGAAGTCGAGCTTCGCCGCGATCGCGAACCAGTCGCTCTGGGAGACGATCCGCCGCTCCCTCGCGACGACGTTCATCACGCTGCTTCCGGTCGGCTCCCTGCTCGTGTTCGGCGGCGAGACGCTGAAGGACTTCGCCTTCGCCATCCTGATCGGCGTCGGATCGGGCGCGTACTCCACGATTTTCATCGCGACGCCGTTGCTCACGATTCTCAAGGAGCGAGACCCGGAGTACGCCCGGCGCAAGGACGCGGGCCTGCAGGAGAAGCTCGACGTTCTCGAGCCGGTTCCGGCGGCGCGCGCCGCGGACCCCGAGCCCGTGCCGGTCGCGCTCGTGGATGCGCCGGCGGATGACGGCGACGGAGACGGCCGGCGCTCGGCCGCCGCGGCGCGCCGCGACGCCCGCCGCAAGCGCCGCCGCACGAGGCCGCATGGACGCGCCCGGTAACGCCGAGCGGCGGCTTCGCGAGCTCGCCGAGGAGGTCTTCTTCGCCGGCGTGGGCGCGGTCGCCCTGACGAAGGACCGCGCCGACGAGCTCGTGGACGAGCTCGTCCGGCGCGGACGCATGACCCGAAGGGAGGCGCGCGAGGTCGTGGACGACACGACGGCGCGCTGGCGGGGAGAGGCGCTTCGCTTCGGCGAGCGCACGTCCAGCGGGCTGGCCGGTGTCGCCCGTGAGGTCGGTCTCGTCACGCGGCGCGAGTGGGAGGAGCTCGAGCTCCGCCTCTCCCAGGTCGAGCACCGGCTGCGTCTGCTCGAGGACACCTCCGGCCGCGCGCCGGCGCGGCCCGAGCGCCCCGGCTCCCCGGCCTAGACTCATGGCATGAGCGCGAGGCCCGCGGTCCGACAGCTCGGGCGCCTCTCCGAGATCGCACAGGTCGCGGCGAAGCACGGCTTCGGCTACGTCTTCGACGCGCGCCGCCGCGACGGGTTTGGACGCCGGCAGCAGGAGGTCGAGGTCCCCTGGGAGCAGGGCTCCTCGCGGGGCCAGCGGGTCCGCGCGATGCTGGACGAACTGGGGCCGACCTTCGTCAAGTTCGGCCAGCTCCTCTCCACCCGGCCTGACGTCGTCCCGCCGGACATCGTGTTCGAGTTGCGCGGGCTGCAGGACCAGGTCCGGCCGTTCCCGTTTCCCGAGGTTCGCAAGGTCGTGGAAGAGGAGCTCGGGCTGACGCTCGAGCGCGCGTTCCTCGCCTTCGACGAGGAGCCGGTCGCCGCCGCCTCGATCGGCCAGGTGCACCGGGCGACCCTGCCCAACGGGCGACTCGTCGTGGTCAAGGTCCAGCGTCCCGACGCACCGAGGCAGATCGAGGCCGACCTCGAGCTCATGTACCAGGCCGCCCGCTTCTCGCGCGACCGCATCAAGGCCCTCTCCTTCATCGACACCGTCGGCCTCGTGGACGAGTTCGCGCGCACGATCCGCCAGGAGCTCGACTACCGGGCAGAGGCGCGGAACGCCGACCAGTTCCACCGCAACTTCGCCGGCCACGCGCACGTGCGGATTCCGCGCGTCTACTGGACGTACTCGGGTGCGCGCGTCCTCACGCTCGAGCGGCTGGACGGGGTGCAGCTCAAGGACCTCGACCTCTCCTCGTACACGATGGAGGAGCGAAACCGGCTGGCCACGACGATCGCGGACGCGTGGATGGCGATGATCTTCAGGCACGGGTTCTTCCACGCGGACCCGCACCCCTCGAACGTCATGGTTCTCGGCCGCGCGGATCGGATCGGGCTCATCGACTTCGGCATGGCCGGCAAGTTGACCGACGAGGACATGTCGAAGGCGACCCGCCTCTTCATCGACATCGTGAACGAGAACGTGGAGCGGCTCCCGCGCGATCTCGCTGCGCTCGGCGTCCGCTACGACAAGGCGCAGGAGGACGAGTTCGCGGGCGAGCTGCGTGACCTCTACTACCGCTACTACGGTGCCCGCCTAAGCGAGATCGACCCCATCCACGTGATCCGGGAGGTCTTCGGCGTCATCTTTCGCATGCGCCTCGAGCTTCCGACGCGGTTCGTCCTCCTCGACCGGGCGATCGCCACGCTCGGCTCGGTGGGCCTCGAGGTCTACCCGGACTTCAACGTCTTCGAGGTCGCACGGCCCTACGCGAGGGAGCTCATGCTGGAGCGCTTCACGCCGCGCCGCGTCGCGCTCCGGGCGCGCCAGCACGGGACGGACTACTTCCGGATGGCATTGGAGGCGCCGTACCAGGTCTCGGACACGCTCGAGCAGGTTCGCGACGGCCAGGTCGAGATCGGGTTCCGCCACGAAGGGCTGGACGAGCTGTTCCATCGTCTCGACCTCGTCTTCAACCGGTTGACCGTCGCCATCGTTGCGGTCGGCGGAGTCATCGGCTCGGCGCTCATCGGCCTGTTCGCGCGGGCGGGGCCGACGATCTTCGGGCTCCACTTCATCTCCGTGATCGGGTTCAGCCTCTCGACGCTTCTTGGGCTGTGGCTCGTCTGGGGTGTCATCCGCTCCGGCCGGCTCTGATCCCCGGGGCGGCGGCCCCGCGGGGCCGCGTTCGCTCGCGACGATGTGAAAGGCGCTGTCGAAGCGTCGTCACGCATTCGGCGGAAAGGACATCTAGGCGTTCGGGGCGGGGCGGGATACCGTCGGCGCCATGGCGCGCGAGGCGGTTCTCGTGGTCGAGCAGGAGGAGCGGGTGCGCTCGTTCCTCGAGCAGCAGCTTCCCGACGACGGGTTCGACGTCCTCTCGACGGAGGAGGGCCGACGCGTGCTCGAGCTCGTCGAGCGGGCGCGGCCGGACCTCGTCCTTCTCGACGCCGTCCTTCCGGACGCCTCGGGATTCGAGCTCTGCGCCCGCCTTCGCATGGGCGAGCCCGGGCACTGCTGGAACCGTGACGTCCCGGTGATCATGGTGAGCGCCCGCAGCGACCCCGTCGACCGCCTGCGCGGGTTCGCGCGGGGCTGCGACGACTACCTGTGCAAGCCGTTCCTCTACGAGGAGCTCCTGGCCCGCATGCGTGCGATCCTGCGCCGATCGAGCGGCCGCCGCCGCTCCACGCTCGCCGTGCGCGAGCTCACCATCGACACGGCCTCGCGCACGGTGCGCGTCGGCGGCCGACGGGTCACGCTATCGGCGAAGGAATACGAGCTCCTGGTCGCGCTCGCGCGCGATCCCGAGCGCGTCTTCCGCAAGGACGAGCTGCTGCGCGACGTCTGGGGCTTTCGCTCGCTCGGGAGAACGCGCACTCTCGACTCGCACGCGAGCCGCCTACGCCGCAAGCTGAACGCCGACGGCGAGCACGGCTACGTCCTGAACGTGTGGGGCGTCGGGTACCGCCTCGTCGCGGCGGCGTAGCGGGTTCGGGCGGGCAAACCGAGCGGTCACGCACGCCGTATCGCGTACCATCACGCGCGCCGTGCCCCCCCGCCGCACCGCCTGGCTGGTGTGTCTCGCCCTGATGGCGGTCGGGAGCATCGTCGCGCACGTTGCCGCATACAGGGTCGTGGCGCCGCACAGCGCCGAGCACGAGCACCTGATGCAGGTGACGGGCCACGGGTACCTCCAGCACGTGCGCTTCTGCCTTGCCGTCTGCGCCGCCGTCGCGCTGCTAGGCCTCGGCGCAGCGGTGTTCGACCGAGTGCGCGGCCGCCGCGCGCTCCACGCGCCGCTCTGGGTCTTCGCCGTCGTCCCGCCGCTCGGCTTCGTCGTCCAGGAGCACGTCGAGCGGCTCTTCCACGCGGGCGGCCTCCCCTACGCAGCGGCGCTCGAGGCGACCTTCGTCCTCGGCCTCGCGCTCCAGCTGCCGTTCGCGCTCGTCGCCTTCTTCGCGGCCCGGCTCCTGCTCGCGGCTGCGACCGCGCTCGTCGACCGCCTGCGCACGGCGCTCCGGTCGCGGCTCGCGCCGGCGCCGTTCCCGTGCGCGCTCGCGTTTCGTTCCGTCCTCCCCGCCTGCGTCCTCGCCTCGTTCGGCCACGGGCAGCGCGCTCCCCCGGCGTTCGCCGCCGCGTAGCCGTCGCCTGCGGCCTCCAGCGCCGCCGGCCAGCGAGAAGAGGAGGGGAATGCTCAGCCCGTCGGCACGGCAGGGAGCCGTGCGCTCGATCGCCGTCGCCGCCCTTGCGCTCGCCACGCTCGTGGCCGCGCCGGCCGCGCGTGCCCACTCGGTCCTGATCGCGACCGAGCCCGCGAACGACACCGTGGTCGAGCGCTCGCCCGCGCGCGTGCTCCTTCGCTTCAACGAGCCGGTAGAGACTGCGCTCGGGTCGGTTCAGGTCTACGACGGAAGCGGGAAGCGCGTCGACGCCGGGAAGGTCGAGCGCCCGTCCTCGCGCGAGGTCGCGGTCGGCCTCGAGGGCGCGCTCGCGCGCGGGACGTACACGGTCGCCTGGAGGGCTATCTCGGCCGACTCCGATCCGATCAACGGCGCCTTCGTCTTCCACGTCGGCGCTCCGGGCGCACACCCGAGCGGGATCGCGGCGCAGGTGCTCGAGGGGACGCCGAAGGCGACCTCGGCCGTGTACACGGGCGCGCGGTTCTTCGAGTTCCTCTTCCTCATCCTCGCCGCGGGAGGGGTCGCCGCGCTCCTGTACCCGCTGCGCTCGGCCGACGAGCGGATCGGGCGGCGGCTCTGGACGCTCCTCGCCGCCTGCGCGGGCGCGCTCGCCGCGTTCGCCCTCCTCGCGATCCCGCTGCAGGGAGCGGCGGCGACGGCGTCGGAGCTCCGGGAAGCCTTCCGCTGGGACGTCGTCGACTCGGTCGCGGGGACGCGTT
>JACVSB010000019.1 GCA_014534155.1 Thermoleophilia bacterium | reverse complement strand
TTCCGCTCCCCCGCCTTCCTCGGCGAGCGCCTGGAGATCGGCACGCGGATCGGACGGGTCGGGACGAAGAGCCTCGAGTTCGAGTTCGAGATCCGAGCGAGAGACGGCCGCCTCGTCGCCGAGGCATCGAGCGCGCACGTCGCGTTCGACTACGAGACGAGGCAGCCGATGCCCGTGCCCGACGCGTGGCGGAGGCGGATCGAGGCGCACGAGTCGGCGCTCGTCGGCGCCGCGTGAGCCAGCTCGTCTTCCGCAAGGACGTGCTCCCGAACGGGCTGCGCGTCCTCACAGCGCCGATGCCGTCCGCGAAGTCGGTCGCCTGCTTCGTCATGCTCGCAGCAGGGTCGCGCTACGAGACGCGTGAGACGAACGGGATCGCGCACTTCGCCGAGCACATGTTCTTCAAGGGGACGGAGCGGCGCCCGTCGGCGCGCGACATCGCCGGCGAGATCGACTCCATCGGGGGCGAGTTCAACGCGTTCACCGGCAAGGAGTACACCGGGTACTACGTCAAGTGCGCGGCCGAGCACCGTGACGTCGCCCTCGACGTGCTCGTCGACATGCTCCGGAACTCGAAGTTCGACCCCCAGGAGATCGAGCGGGAGAAGGGCGTGATCGTCGAGGAGATGAACATGTACTACGACACGCCGCGCGACTACCTCGAGGGCGTCTACGACGAGCTCCTGTACGGCGACCAGCCGCTCGGATGGGACATCATCGGCACGAAGGAGACGATTCGCGGCGCCACCCGCCACACGTTCCTCGGCTACCTCGACCGCTGGTACCGCGCGCCGCGCATGGTGGCGGGAGTTGCCGGCGCGGTCGGCGACGACGTGCTCGCCCGCGTCGAGGGCCTCCTCGGCGACGTGCCGGACGGGGCGACCGGGCACCCAGCCCCGGTCGCGTGGGAGCAGGTCGAGCCCCGCGTCAAGGTCCATTCGAAGCAGTCCGACCAGGCGCACATCCGCCTCGGCGTCCACTCCTATCCGCTCGACCATCCCGACCGCTACGCCCTCTCCCTCCTCGCCACCGTGCTCGGCGGCGGCATGTCCTCCCGGCTCTTCAGCGAGGTGCGCGAGCGGCGCGGGCTCGCGTACTACATCTACGGCTACAACCAGGGCTACACGGACGCGGGAACGCTCTTCGCCCAAGGCGGCGTCGACATCGCCCGGATCGAGGAGGCCGTCCGCACCGTGGTGGGCGAGTTCGCCCGGATCGCCGCGGAGCCGGTATCCGCCGAGGAGATGGAGAAGGCGCGGAACTTCGCCAAGGGTCGTCTCGTCCTCTCGCTCGAGGATCCCCGCGGGATGATCCTCTTCGGCCTTCGCGCTGAGGTGCTCGAGGGCCGAACTCGCGAGCCCGATGAGGTCCTCGGAGGCCTCGACGCGGTGACCGTGGAGGACATTCAGCGCGTCGCAGCGGACATCGTGCGCGAGAACCGGCTGAACCTCGCGGTCATCGGGCCGTTCGACGACCCGGCCCGGTTCGAGCGCCTCCTCTCCTTCTCCTGACGCTCGACCCCGGCGCGCTCGGGGCGCGCCCGCGAGGTCAGACCTCGAGGTCGTACGGGAACTCGGTCAGGGTCTCGTGGCCGTCCTCGGTCACGAGGACGAGATCCTCCAGGCGGCAGCCGCCGAACCCGGGGCGGTAGCAACCCGGCTCGAGCGTGACGACGTCGCCGGCGACGAGCTCCTCCCCGTTTCGCCCGAGCAGCGGCCGCTCGTGCACCTCCAGGCCGACCCCGTGCCCCAGCGAGTGGAAGAAGCCGTGATCGAGCGCCTCGCCCGGCTGCTTCGTCCGCTGGGTGGCGTAGCCCGCCTCCTCGAAGACCTCCGCGGCGGCCGCGTACAGCTCAGCGCCGGTCGCGCCCGGGCGAACGAGGGCCCGGGAGCGCTCGAGCGCGCGGCGGCAGAGCTCGTGGTACTCGCGCAGCTCCGCCGGCGCCTCCCCGAGGCAGAAGGTCCGCGTCGTGTCCGCGTAGCAGCCCGAGGCCGTGTCGAGCGGGTAGAGGTCGACGACGACGGGCTCGCCGGGCGCGATCGGGCCCGACCCGGGCTCGTGGCCGACCGCGGTCTGCGCTCCGTGGGAGAGGATGAGGCCGTCGGGCATCGCGAGCCCCGCGCGCGCGAAGCTGAGCGCGACCTCGGCCTGGAGCTCCTCGCAGGTCGCGCCGTCCCGTGTGCGCAGGAGGTCGCGGACCCGGACGAGAGCCTCCTCGGTGCCGCGGAGCGCGCGCCGGATCCCGTCCAGCTCGCGGTCCGTCTTCGCGCGCCGGCGGTGGTCGAAGAGCGACCCCTCGGGGTCGAGCTCGACCCCCTCGGCCCTGACGTAGTCGGCGATCTCGAGCGGGAACGTGCGGGGGACGACGGCCCGCTCCACCCCGGCGTGTCGGCAGGCGCGCAGGACGAGCTCCCGGTTCGCCTCGTGCGAGGCCTTCCCGGCCGCAACCAGCTCGTCGAGCCCGATCTCCTCGAACGGGTACGCCGTGAGCCCGTCGACCTCGCCGAGGCGCGGCAGCTCGAGGGAGCGCGCGTACACGGCCCGAGCGCCGTCTCGCTCCACGTAGACGAGCGGGTCGGGGACGGGGACCGGAACCTCGTGTCGAAGCTCCGGCGAGCGCACGGTGTCGGCGAACATGAGGACGTCGGGCATGCCGCGATCCTAACGACGGCGTCCTCCCGCCGTCCTCCTCGCGGCGCAGGGTCATGCGGCGGGCGCGCAGGTAGTCTCCGGCGGCGTGGGAACCGGCGACGTCTTCGAGCGCGCGGCCGCGCTCATCGCGGCCTACGACGCTGAGCTCCGCTCCCTCGTCCCCGAGGGCGCCGAGATCTTCGACGCCCACGTGCACGTGGGTCGCGACATCGACGGGTTCGTGGCGCCGCTGGACGACCTCCTCGCCACGATGCGCCACTACGGCGTCTCGCGCGCCTTCGCGTTCTGCCTCGACGAGCCGGACCGCCACCCGGCCTTCCGCGCCGCGAACGACCGGACGCTCGCAGCCGCCGAGCGCAGCGCGGGTCGGCTCATCCCCTTCGTCCGCCTCGACCTCGCCGAGCAGCCGGTCGAGGAGGCCGTCCGCAGCCTCGACCGGGGAGCGCGCGGGATCAAGCTGCACCCGCGCGCGCAGCGGTTCCTGCTGAACGACGAGCGCCTCGCGCCCATCTTCGAGCTCGCCGCCGACCGGCGCGTGCCCATCCTGATCCACGGAGGGCGCGGCCTCCCTCCCATCGCCGAGGAGCTGCGCCGGCTGATGGACGCCTATCCCGAGGCGCAGCTCATCATCGCGCACGGCGGCATCGCCGACCTCGCCGACCTCTCGGACGCCTTCGCGCGGCGGCGGGGCGTCTTCTTCGACACCTCCGTCTGGAACCCCATCGACCTGCTCGACGTCTTCCAGCGCTTCTCGCCGGAGCAGGGGCTGTACGCCTCCGACTACCCCTACGGACAGCAGCCGACGTCGCTTCTGATCGCGGTCCGGGTCGCGCGCGCGGCCGGGCTCTCGGACGCCCAGCTGAGAGACGTGCTCGGTCGGACGGCCTCGCGGATCGCGGACGGCGAGCCTCCCGTCGAGCCGAGCGAGCCGAGTCGCCGCTACCTGCTGGAGCAGCCGATCTCGTTCGTCCGGATCCACAACTACCTCGCCATGGCGACGCCGCTTCTCTGGACGCGCCAGCCCGACACGATCGGCGTCCTCGGGCTCGCCCTGAACGCGTGCCGCGAGCGGGACGGGCACACGGAGGCCCGGGAGCGAATCGCGGAGCTCGTCTCCTGCGCGCGCGACCTCTGGCGGACCGTCGGGGAGGCAGAGGACGACGACGAGCGCATGCGCCTCGGGCGCACGACCTTCCGGCTCCTTCACCTCGCCGACATCGAGGCCGTCACCGCCGTTGCCTGAGCTCGTCGTCAACGGCGCCCGCCACGTCCTGGACGTGCCCGACGAGCGTACGCTCGCCGAGGCGCTCCGGGACGACCTCGGCCTCACCGGGACAAAGGTCGCCTGCGCCGAGGGGCACTGCGGCGCGTGCACCGTGCTCCTGGACGGCGACGCGGTTCTCTCGTGCCTCACGCTCGCCTCCGCGGTTGGCGAGCGCGAGGTGACGACCATCGAGGGGCTGCGCGACCACGCGCTCGTGGACGCGTTCGTCGCGGCCGACGCCCTCCAGTGCGGCTTCTGCACGCCGGGGCAGATCGTCTCCGCCGCGGCGCTCCTCCGCGAGGCACCCACCCCGTCGCGCGACGAGATCCGCCACCGCATGGCGGGGAACCTGTGCCGCTGCGGCACCTACCCCAAGATCGAGGAGGCGATCGTGAGCGTGGCGAGGAGAGGATGAGCCGATGGCGCGACTGATCCGGACGGAGAAGGAGGTCGAGGGCCGCTACCAGGAGCAGTGGATCGTCGTCGAGGAGGACTTCCTCGACCCGTGGCCCGCGGGCGCGCGCGACGCCGTCGGCCGGCCCACCGCGCGGATCGACGGTCGCGAGCGAGCGCGCGGCGAGGCGCGCTACACGGGCGACCTTCGCCTCCCTGGCCTGCTCCACGCGGCCGTCCTGCGAAGCCCGCACGCGCACGCCCGCGTCCGCCGGCTGGAGGCAAGGCGCGCCGGCGGTGCGCCCGGCGTCCGGGCTCTGCTCACGCCGGGCGACTCGGAGGCGCTGACCTCCGAACCGTCGTACCACGGCGAACCCGTCGCCGCCCTCGCGGCCGAGACCCCAGCCCAGGCGCGCGCCGCGCTCGCGCTCCTCGAGGTCGAGTGGGAGGTGCTGGAGCCGCTCCTCGACCCCGACGAGGCGGTTCGCCGAGGGTCGCTCGTCGGCAGGACCCGGCGGTACGAGCGCGGCGACGTCGACCGGGGTCTCGCGGAGGCCGACGCCGTCGTCGAGGCCGAGTACCGCACGCAGGTCGTCCTCCACAACGCCCTGGAGACCCACCAGTCGGTGTGCGAGTGGACTGGCGACGGCCTCACCGTCTACACCTCGACCCAGTACGTGTGGGGTGTCCGCGACGAGGTCGCCGAGCGGTTCGGGCTGCCGCCCGATCGCGTGCGCGTCGTCTGCGAGTTCATGGGCGGCGGCTTCGGCGCCAAGAACGGCGCCGGCGAGGACACCTTCCTCGCGGCCGAGCTCGCCCGCGAGGCCGGCCGGCCGGTTCGCTGCGCGCTGACGCGGCGCGAGGAGAACGTGGCGGCGGGAAACCGGAACGCCACGATCCAGCGGCTCGTCGCGGGCGCGCGCTCCGACGGGCGGCTGACCGCGCTCGCCGGCGAGTTCGTGAACGCGGTCGGCGCGGACGGATGGTCGCCGGAGACGGCCGGCCCGATGAAGATGCTCTACGCCTGCGAGAACGTGCGTACGGTGGAGCACGGAGCGCGCCTGAACACGCCGCCCAACGCCGCCTTCCGGGCGCCGGGGTTCGTGGAAGGGACGTTCGGGCTCGAGTGCCTCCTCGACGAGCTCGCCCGCAAGCTCGACCTCGATCCGCTGGAGCTCCGGCGCCGAAACCACGCGGACGCTGACCTGGTCGACGGCCGTCCCTTCTCCTCGAAGAACCTGCGCGAGTGCTACCGGCGCGCCGAGCCGCACTGGCAGCGCCGTCGCGAAGTGCGCGCCCGCAGGGACGGGCCGTGGAAGCGCGGCACGGGGCTCGCGAGCCAGATCTGGTACGGCGCGGGCGGCCCGCCCTCGTACGCGTGGGTGCGGATGGGCTCGGACGGGCGCGCCACGGTCGTGACCGCCATGCAGGACATCGGCACGGGAACGCGGACCGCGATGGCGCAGATCGCAGCCGAGGAGCTCGGGCTTCCTGTCGAGCGCGTGGAGGTCGCGCTCGGCGACACGGCGCGGGGACCGTGGGCTTCCATCTCGGCCGGCTCCTCGACGACGCCGAGCATGGGCCCGGCCGTACGGGCCGCTGCGGCCGACGCCGCGCGCCAGATCCTCGAGATCGCCGCGCAGCGCTTCGACCGCGAGGAGCGAGTCCTCAGCCTCAAGGGGGGCCAGGTCGTCTCGCAGGACGGCGGGTCGTGGCCCCTCGAGGAGGTGACGGGCCTGCTCGCGGAGGCGCAGATCCTGGGGAAGGGCTCGCGCGGCCCGAACCCGACCGGGATGCGCGTCCTCACGTTCGGGGTCCAGGTGGCCGAGGTCGCCGTGGACGTCGAGACGGGCGAAGTCCGGGTGGAGCGCATCGCCGCGATCCACGACGTCGGACGTGTCGTCAACCCGCTGGGCGCCTCGAGCCAGCTCGAAGGCGGGATAATCCAGGGGATCGGTCACACGCTCTCCGAGGCGAGGCTCTCGGACCCCGAGACGGGGGTGATCCTGACCCAGACTCTCGACGCGTACAAGCTGCCCACGATCGCCGACGTCCCGGAGATCGTCACCGAGCTCCTCGACATCCCCGACGAGCACCTGACGAACCTGGGCGCGAAGGGGCTCGGCGAGCCGCCGATCATCCCGACGGCGGCGGCGATCGCCAACGCCATCCGCGATGCGACCGGCGCGGACGTGCGATCGCTCCCCGTCACCCGCGAGGAGATGCTGCGGGCGCTTCGGGAGGCGCGTGAGCGGGTTCACGCTCCGGCGGCCGTCTAGCCTGGCCGAGGTCTCGGGCCGCCCGCTCGCCGGCGGAACCGACCTCGTCCCGCTCCTCCGCGACCGGCTCGTGGACGCCGACGAGCTGGAGGACGTCCGTCCGCTCCTGCCGCGCGGCATCGACGGCTCGCGGATCGGCGCCGGCACCACGCTGGCCGAGCTCGAGCGCTCGCCGGCCGTCCCCGAGGCGCTCCGGGAGGCGTGCCGCCTCGCCGCCTCGCCCCAGCTTCGCGCCATGGGCACGATGGGCGGCAACCTGCGCCAGGCGACGCGCTGCTGGTACTGGCGCCTCCACTTCCCCTGCTACCTGCACGGCGGAGAGCGCTGCCACGCCCGGGAGGGCGAGCACCGCGAGCACGCGATCTTCGGGAACGACCGCTGTGCGTCCGCGCACCCGTCCGACCCGGCTGCGGCGCTGCTCGCGCTCGGCGCAACCGTCTCCACGACGCGCCGCGCGCTTCCC
The DNA here is from genome assembly GCA_014534155.1 of Thermoleophilia bacterium. The sequence goes on along the minus strand of JACVSB010000019.1, from coordinate 6,959 downwards.
CTCGCCGATCTCTACCGCCTCCCGACGGACGAGGAGCGCGACGTCGTCGCCCTCGCAGAGGGTGAGCTCGTCCTCGAGCTCGACGTCCCGAGCCCGGAGGCGAGCGTCTACCTGAAGGCGATGGACCGCGGGCGCTTCGCGTTCCCGCTCGTCGGCGTCGCCGCGGCTCGGTTCGCCGCGGGCGAGACCCGGCTCGCGCTCGCCGGCGTCGCGCCCATCCCGTGGCTCCTCGGGACGCCGGACGAGCTCGACGAGGCCACTCCCCTCCCGGGGACCGCGTACAAGGTCGAGATCGCCCGCGCCCTTGTGGAACGAGCGCTCGCCGCGATCGCGTGAGCGAGCCCCGAGCGGGCGTCGTCGGCGTCGTGCTCGCCGCCGGTGCCGCGACCCGCTTCGGCTCGCCGAAGCAGCGCCTGTTTCTCCCCGCGGTCCTCGCCGCGCTGCGCGCGACGAGCCTGGACGAGATCCTGGTCGTCTCGGGCGCCTACCGCCTGGACGTCCCGGGCGCGCGCGTCGTTTTCTGTCCGGAGTGGGAGCGCGGCCCCGGCGCCTCGCTCGCCTGCGCCCTGCGCGCTCTCGGGCCGGAGACGGACGCGGTGGTGATCGTCCTCGCCGACGGGCCGCGGCTGCAGCCGGCGGCCGTCGAGCGCGTGCTCGCTGCGTGGCGCGAGGGCACCGGCGACGTCGTGGCGGCGAGCTACGGGGGGGAGCGCGGCCACCCGCTCCTCCTCGCGCGCCCGGTGTGGGGATCCGTCGGCGACGAGGGCGCGCGCTCGCTCTCGCCGGCGCTCGTCCCGTGCGACGACCTCGGTGCCCCGGGCGACATCGACACGCCGACGGACGTCGGCTAGTGTCCGGCGGCGCGGTCAAGCTGCGGTGGCCGCACGCCGATGGAAGGGCAGGGTGGACGCCCCTTCCGCCGAAAGGGCCGCCGTGGGACTGCCGAACCTCCGCGTCGTCGCCGACACGACCGCCGAGCCCTCGCCGCTCGCCTCCGCGCGCGTCCGGCGACGCATGACGATCGAGCAGGCGGCGGCCAAGGCCCGGCTCTCGCTCGACGACGTGCGCGCGCTCGAGGAGAGCCGCATCTACCGCTTCCCCTCGGTGAACGACGCGCTCGCAGCGGTGCTCGTGTACGCGCACGCGCTCGGGATCAGCGAGCGCGAGGCGCGGCAGCTCGCAGGGCTTCCCGGAGGGCGAAGCTCCTCGTTTCGCCGGGTCGTCGCCGGCGTCGCGTTCGCGCTCGCCGGCGCCGCGCTCGCCTCGTTCGTCCTCGTCCCCAAGCTCGCCCCGACGGCCCGCGACGCCGACGTCGCGGCGGCGCGCGCGCACCCGCTTCCGCCTCCGTGGGACGTGCGCGTGGACGTCTACAACGGCACGAGGAGGGCGAACGCGGCCACCCGCATCGCGAACGAGATCGGAGGGCCGCTCGCCTACCGGATCGGCACCGTCGAGAACGCCGAGCGGCTGGATTACGTGCAGACCAGGGTCTACTACCCCCGGGGAAGCGAGGAGATCGCGCGCCGGCTGGCCGACGAGCTCGACGTGGAGACGGCCGTCCTGCCCGGGAAGGCGGGGGACGCGAGCCGCCTGATCGTCATCGTCGGCGAGGACCTCGCCCGCTAGCCCGGTGGCCTCCACCTCCCTCCCCAGCCAGGGCCATTCTCCCCTGTCCGGGGTCTGACCCCGGACACGGCCGTTCGTGGCATGCCGAGCGGCTGCGACGCCGCGAAGCGCCGCGCTGGCCGCGCCGCCGCCGCCGCGCCCCCGGGCCTCAGGTGAGGGGAGTCCGCAGCGCCGCGAGCTTCTGCTTCAGCTCGGGCGGCATCCCCTCGCTCCACGCCTGCCTGACGTAGCGGCGGAGCGACTCCTCGAAGCGGTAGCGCTTCCGGCAGTAGCCGCATTCGTCCAAATGCGCCTCTGCCTCGCGGTGCTCGGCCTCGCTGAGCTCACGATCGAGGAACGGCTGCAGCAGCTCCTCGCACTTATCGCACGGGTCGATCACGAGACCTCCCCCACGGCCGTCTCCGCCAGCGCCTGCTTCAGGACTCGGCGCCCGCGGTGGAGACGGGACATGACCGTGCCGACGGGGATGTCGAGGATCTGGGCCGCGTCCTGGTAGCTGAAGTCGCCGATGTCGACGAGGACGACCACGTCACGGTAATTGTGCGGAACGGACGAGAGGGCGGAGACGATCGAGTCCTGCGACAGGCGCTCGACGATCCGCTGTTCGTCGGCGGGCGAGCTCGTTTCCTCGAGGCGGTTGTAGAGGTAGTAGTCGCCTTCCTCCATCGGGCGCATGTCGGGCGAGCGCTGCTCGCGACGCCCGCGGTCGATGTTCAGGTTCGTGAGGATCCGGAAGAGCCAGGCGCGGAGGTTCGTGCCGGGCGTGTACGAGCGCCAGGAGCGGAAGGCCCGCGCATACGTCTCCTGGACGAGATCCTCGGCCTCCTCGCGACTCGAGACGAGGCGGCGGGCGACCCGGTACACCTGGTCGGCCAGTTCCAGCACCTCCTCCTCGAAGCGGACTCGGTCGCGCGCTTCCTGCGCGATCCGTCGGGCGCCGGCCTCCTGCTGAGCCTCGGTCATGGCCGGCCGACACTAGCAACGGAACGAGGATGGAACCGCCGCTATTCCCGGGCGTGGACGGGCTCGAGGAGGAGCCGCTCCGCGGCGACCCCCTCGACGCGCTCGCGGGTCATGACGAGGGGGACGGTCTCGCCTGCGAGCCACCCCGGGACGAAGTCGTCGTAGTGCGCGCTGGCCGCGTGGCCGGACTGGCCGGGCGCGAGCGTGACCAGGTTCCCGTCCGGGTCGGCGAGGTCCCAGACCGCCCGCATCCCCGGCCCGATCATCGAGCCCCGGGCCGGGCCCGCGCGCGCCATGACGTTGACCGTGTCGGCGTCGCCGCCGACCTCGTACGGGCCCCGGCTGAGGAGGCGGCCGAGGCCGGGGACGGTGTCGAAGGCGTGCGGGAAGCGCAGGCGGTGAAAGCGCCCGCGCCGCCAGAGCGACTCGTCCGGCCCGAGCTCACGCGCCGCGACCGCGAGTGCGTGCGCGAGGACGTCGTCCCACGAGCGCCCTCTGCCGAGGAAGCGGTCGTCGCGCGCCGCGAGCGCCCGCAGGATGGATGGCCGGCCGCGCTCGAAGAGGCCGCCGGGGAGCGTCTCGGGCTCGAGCCGAAGCGCGGGATCGCCGGTCTCCCCCGCGTAGACCTCGCGCTCGAGGGCGCCCATGAGGACGCCGTACACCGCGCCGCCGGCGCTGTCGCGCCCGAGCTCGCCGTCCCACCCCGCGAGCGTCTCGAGCAGGCGCCGCCCGAGCGGGTCGGCGGCGCGAAAGCCCGCGACGGCCGCGGCGAGCTCGAGGCCGGGGAGCGAAAGGCGGTCGAGGAGGACGCGCGCCGCCTCGTGCGGCGATACGCCCTCCCGTCCCTCGAGGAGGGACCGGAGGCGGCGGGCGCGGTAGCCGCTCAGATACTCACCCGGGATCTCAACCTCCCCGCCGATCCGGTTGTTCGCCGTCACCACGAGCCCGTCCGGAGGGGCGACGACCCTGGGCACGTCCCGCCCCTCGATCCACCCCTCCCACTCGTGGCTCGAATCTGCCCCCGGCGCGGGAAGCGACCCGTCACCGGCCCGGCGACGGGGAATTGGCCCGCCCGCGAGGCGGTAGCGGACTCCGCCCTCGGCGTCGGCGAGGACGAAGTTGTGCGGCGGCGCGGCGAAGCGCTCCAGCGCGCGGTCTGCCTCCTCGGCCGAGCGGGCGGCCTCGAGGTCGAGGAGCGACGCCATCGTCTCGCCGACCTCGTGGTGGCTCCAGCGCAGGGCGAACGCCTCGCGGGAGCCCACCGAACGCCTGGCCACGACCGGGCCGTGCCGGGTGAGCAGGAACTCCTCGACCACGGCCCGACGGCGGCCGCGGACACGGATCTCCTCGCGGACGAGCCGGCCGTCGACCCACTCGCCCTCCACCTCGTAGCGGGTCGGGTCGTCGGGGTGCAGACGCTCGAGGAAGAGGTCCTGCGTGTCGACCATCGCGGTCGTCATCCCCCACGCGACGTCGCGGTTTCGGCCGAGGATGAGCGCCGGTGCGCCGGGCACGGTGAACCCCGCCCACGCCCCGCCGTCCCAGCTCGCCTGCTGGGCGTGCCAGATGCCCGGGATCCCGAGCAGGAGGTGCGGATCGTTCGCGAGGAGGGGCTTGCCGCTCGCCGTGCGAGATCCCGCGAGCGCGAAGCTGTTCGACGCGCCGCTTCCGAGACGCTCTGCGAGCGAAGCGGGCAGATCGGGGGCGCGCTCACGCCGCTCCGGGACGACCGTGGGGTGGTCGAGCGGGTAGCGCGGGTCGAGGCGCCGCGCGGCCTCGGGCCCGAGGCGCTCGCCCAGGCGCAGGCGCGCGAGCTCCGCCTCCCAGTTGCCGGAGAGCGTGAGCGCGAACATCTGCGCCGGCGCCTGCACGTCGACCGCCGTCCACGGCTCGGGGCGAACGCGCGCGAGACGCAGCTCGAGGGGGAGCGGCCCCGAGACGAGGAACGCGTTCACTCCCTGGCAGTACGCCTCGGCAACGGAGGCGGTGGCCGGGTCGCATGCGCGCGCGTCGCGTTCGGCGGACCAGCGCAGGCGGAGCCGGCGCGCGGTCCGGTCGAGCTCGAGCGCCCTGCCGCCGACGACCTCGGAGAGACGGCCGAAGGCGAAGCGCCGGATCATCTCCATCTGGAACAGCCTGTCCTGGGCGTGCACGAACCCCTGCGCCCTGGCGACGTCCGCGCGGCTGCGTCCGTAGATGTGCGGGATGCCCCAGCGGTCGCGCAGGATCTCGACCGGCTCGTCGAGGCAGGCGAGTGCGAGTCTCCCGCGCGTTCGCGGGAGCGACCGGCGCGCGAGCCAGGCGATCACGCGAGGGGGCGGAACCCGGCCCGTGCCATCCGCTCGAGGAGCTCCTCGCGCTCAACGCGCTCGTCGTCCCACGTGAGCCAGACCTGGCCCATGAGGCTTGCGTTTGCGGATTCGAGCCCGTCGATCCCCTCGAGAGCCCCGCCGAGGCGCATGACGCAGCGCTCGCAGCGGATGCCCGTCACCTGGATCGAATCCGAGCGGATGGCCACGGCCTGATCCTAGTGACCGCCGCCGGGGGCGAGACCCGTTACTCGTCGCTTGCTGCGCCGGCGGCGGGACGCCGCGCTACGTCGCCGCCACGAGGTGTTCACACAGGCGACGGAGGCCGTCTCGGCGCGCGATCGCGAGCTGCTCCTCCGCCTGGGCGAGGCCGGTGAGGGGACCGAGGAGCCGCGTCGTCCCCAGCCCGTCGGCGACGGGGCGCACCCGCTCGACGAGCTCCGCGAAGAGCTCGCGGACGGAGGCAAGGCGCTCGCCGTCGGGGTGGACGAGCTCGGCGGCTCCGCCGAACCGCGCGGCGGCCCAGCGGTTCTGGGCGTAGAGGCCGCGGTCGCCGGCGCGCCCCGGTCGAACGGAGAGCACGAGCGCCTGGACGAGGGCCGCGAACGCGAGCGTCACCTCCACGCGCGTCGGCTGGTCCGGCATGCGCACCTCCAGCGTGCCGAAGCGCGGGTGCGGCCGGACGTCCCACCAGATCCGCGTCACCTCGTCGGCGAGGCCGAGCTGGACGAGCCGCTCGGCGAAGCGCTCCCACTCGCCGTACGAGGTGAAGACGGGCGGGGCGCCGCTTCGGGGAAGGAGGGAGAGAAGCTCGGCGCGATTCGAGGCGAGGCCGGTGGCCCGGCCGCCCAGAAAGGGCGAGTTGGCCGAGACGGCGAGCAGGACGGGAAGCCAGGGCAGTAGCCCCTCGAGCGTCCGCATGCACGCCTCCGGCGATCCGACGGCGACGTGGACGTGCAGGCCGGAGCAGAACTGGCGCCGCGCGGCGGAGCCGGCGTACTCGACGAACTTCAGGTACCCCGCGTCGGCCGTGACCTCCTGCTCCTCGGCCGCTGCGGGCGGCCAGGTCGCGGCGGCGGCGAGAGCGAGCCCCGCCTCGGCCGCGCGCCGGCGCGCCCCGCCCCGCAGAGCACGAAGCTCCTCGCCGGCCTCGTGGACGCTCTCGGCGGCCGTCGTCGTCAGCTCCACGACGGCGGCGAAGAGCTCCCGCTTGAGGCGCGGCGGGCGGAAGAGCGACTCCGGGGCGGAGGCGGGCACGAGGGTCTCGGCGTCGAGGACGAAGAGCTCCTCCTCGATCCCGACGGTCCCCGGGCGCGAGCGGCCGAAGGCGTGCGGGATCACCGGGCCAGTCTAGGAGCGGCAGAATCCCGCCCCCGGCTAGCGCGTCGGCGCGACCGGGGTCGTCTACCCGCCGGCGCTTCGCGGCTGGCGTCCGAGCGTGACGGTCACGTCCCGCTCCTCGTCGCCACGGCGGATCGTGAGCCCGAGACGGTCGCCGGAGGACTTCGCGGCGATGAGCGAGCGGAGCGCGTCGGCGGATTCCACCTTCTTGCCGTCGGCCTCGAGGATCACGTCGCCGCCGAGGATGTACGAGGTCCCGTCGACCACGACCGAGGTGTCGCCGCCGCGCAGGCCCGCCTTGTCGGCCGGACCGCCGCGCTCCACGCGCGCGATGAGGACGCCTTCGGTCGGGACGTTGAAGAGCTTGGCCACGTCGGGCCCGATGTCCTGCAGCGAGACCCCGAGGTACGCGTGGTCGACGCGCCCAGTTTCCATGAGGTCGGTGACGACCTTCTTCACGGTGTTCACCGGGACGGCGAACCCGATCCCCACGTTCCCCTCGGAGCCCGCCGTGGCGATCTGGGAGTTGACACCGATCACCTGTCCCTCGGCGTTCAGGAGCGGACCGCCGGAGTTGCCCTTGTTGATCGCGGCGTCCGTCTGGATCACCTTGTCGATCGTGAAGCCGCTCGGCGACTGGATCTGCCGCTGCAGCGCGCTCACGATCCCCGCCGTCACCGTGCGGTCGAGCCCGAACGGGTTCCCGATCGCCACGACCTG
>JACVSB010000122.1 GCA_014534155.1 Thermoleophilia bacterium | reverse complement strand
GGAGGAGACGGCGCGCATGCTCGTGGACGAGTGGGGCCTCTCGATCGAGGACGCCTTCGTCTTCCTCTCGGTCGCGTGCGACCTCGGCGTCGCTCAGGCGTGCAAGCCCGGCCCGGGGTTCGAGACGATCGCGAGGTTCAAGATCCCCAAGATCGACGCGATCCCCGGGCCGTTCAACACGCCGTAGCCGGGCGCCGGCGAACTAGGAGGCGCGCGCCCGCTCGCGCGGGCACGCGCCTCCTCGCTTCGCGAAGGGACTAGACGGCCGCGGGGACGGGCTGCACCTCCTCGGCGTCCACCCGGGCCAGATCCTGGCGGCGGAGGACGGCGAGCGTCGTCAGGAGCGCGACGACCGAGAAGCCGGCCGCGAACCAGAAGGCGAGACTGAAGCCGCTCGTCAGGGCCTCCGCGGTGGGCGGCCGGCCGGCGGGCGTCAGGTTCTCGGTCCGCGTCGTCGCCACCGTGGCGAGGATGGCCAGGCCGAGCGCGCCGCCGATCTGCTGGCTCGTGTTGATCAGGCCGGAGGCCAGGCCGGCCTCGGGCCCCTCGACCCCCGCGAGGGCGGCGATGGAGATGGGGACGAACGAGAACCCCATCCCGATCCCCGTGAGGATGAAGCCGGGCAGGAGGTCGGCGACGTACGAGCCGCCGGGCGAGACCTGCGTGAAGTAGAGGAGGCCGCCGCCCAGCAGGAGCATGCCTGCGGTCAGGACGGGCTTCACGCTGAAGCGCGTCACGAGCGCCTGCGAGAGGCCCGCCGAGACGACCGCCGTGAGCGCGACCGCGAGGTACCCGACGCCCGTTTGCATGGCCGAGAAGCCGAGCACCTGCTGCATGTAGAGCGTGAGCATGAAGAAGATCCCGAAGATCATCGTCCCGAGCAGGAAGCCGATCACGTTCGCACCCGAGAGCGTGCGCCGCCGGAAAATTCCGAGGCGGACGAGCGGCGAGTGCGAGCGCAGCTCGATCGCGAGGAAGACCGCCATGACGAGCGCGGAGACGACGAGACTTCCGATCGTCTTCCAGGACGTCCAGCCGTTGTTCGTCGACTGCGTCAGCCCGTAGACGAGGAGCATGAGGCTGACCGTCACGGTGACCGCGCCCCAGGCGTCGAAATGCTTCGCGAGACCGTCTGCTCGGCTCTCGCGGACGTAGCGGGGCACGAGGAGGAGCGCCGCGCCGGCGATCGGGAGGTTGACGAAGAAGATCCACTCCCAGCCCACGTAGGAGGTGAGGACGCCGCCCAGGAGGACGCCGATCGCGGCGCCCGAGCCCGCAATGCCACCGAGGATCCCGAGCGCCTTGTTGCGCTCGGCTCCCTCCGCGAACGTGACGGTGATGATCGAGAAGACGGAGGGCGAGAGGATCGCGCCGGCCGCGCCCTGCGCGAAGCGCGCGACGATCAGCATCGTCTCGGAGGACGCGAGCCCGGCCCAGAGGGACGTGAGGAAGAAGAGCCCGAGGCCGACCATGAAGAGGCGGCGGCGGCCGAGGAGGTCGCCCATACGACCTCCGAGGAGCAGGAAGCCCCCGAACGTGAGCGCGTAGCCCGAGACCACCCACTGCAGGTTCTCCGGGGTGAAGCCGAGGTCCGTCTGGATCGAGGGCAGCGCGACGTTGACGATCGAGACGTCGAGGACGACCATGAGGTAGGCGACGCCGAGGACGGCGAGTGCCTTCCAGCGGCGGGGGTCGGCAGCTGTTTCCATGCGCGCTCCTTCGGACGTTGTCGTTAGGCGCTACTAACGAGTGGACGACGCATACATTCCCAGGAGCGCTGCGCGGACGCCAGGGAGATCTCCGCCGGGGCGAGGTGCGGGTACCCGAACTCTTCTTCGAGGTCGGGGCGGACGCCGTCGCTTAGGATCCCGCCGGGGCGACGGCCGACGTGCAGGAGAGACTGTGAGCGCGGGAGCGACATGGAGCCGGACGCCGCTGGCACAGGTGACCCGCTCGCTGACGGCCGTCTGCATGGGCCGGGAGCCGGCCGACCTCCTCATCCGCGGCGGGCGGCTCGTGAACGTCCACACCCGGGAGGTCGAGGACGGCGTGGACGTGGCGGTCAGGCACGGGCGCATCGCGATGGTCGGCCCGGCCGACCACACGCGCGGGCCAGCCACGGAGGTGCTCGACGCCGAGGGCGCGTACCTCGTTCCGGGGCTCGTGGACACGCACCTGCACGTGGAGTCGGTCATGGTCACGGTCACACGCTTCGCGGAGGGCGTGCTCCCGCACGGGACGACGACGGTCTTCATCGACAACCACGAGATGGCCAACGTCTTCGGCCTCGAGGGCATGCGCTGGTTCCTGGACGAGGCCCAGGGGCTCCCCCTCAAGGTCTTCCTCGCGGTGCCCTCGTGCGTGCCGGCGCTGCCGGGCTTCGAGGACGCCGGCGCCGTCCTCGGCGTGGACGAGATCAGGACGGCGCTCGCGTGGCCGGGGGCGGCCGGCCTGGGCGAGATGATGAACATGCCGGGCGTCCTCGCAGGCGACGGGACGGTCCACGGCGAGATCGCCGCCACGCTCGAGGCGGGGAAGCAGGTGACCGGCCACTGGAGCCTGAGCGGCGTGCGCGACCATCGCCTCCAGGCTTACATCGCAGCCGGGGTCGACTCCGACCACGAGACGCGGACGAAGGAGGACGCGCTCGCGAAGCTGCGGGCGGGGATGTGGGTGCAGTTCCGGGACGGCTCCACGTTCCGCGAAGTGCCGGAGCTCGCGCGCGTCGTGACCGAGGAGGGCATCGACCCTCGCCACTGCCTCCTCGTCACGGACGACGTGCACCCGGAGACGATCGTCGCCGAGGGTCACCTGAACCGCGCGGTGCGCACGGCCGTGGGGGCCGGGATCGAGCCGCTCGTCGCGATCCAGATGGCCACGCTGAACGCCGCCGAGTACTTCGGGATGCGGCACGACCTCGGCTCCATCGCCCCCGGACGCCTGGCCGACGTCCTCTTCGTCGAGGACCTCCGCGAGCTGCGACCGCACCGGGTGCTGGCCGACGGACGGGAGGTGGGCGAGCTCGAGCCGTTCGCCTACCCCGCCCACGCATACGAGTCGGTCCGGCTCGCACGGCCACTCACCGGAGACGACCTCCGGATCGAGGCGAGCGGCGAGAGGGCGCGCGTCCGCGCGATCGGGCTCAGGAACCAGACGGTGACGACGGAGCACCTGATCCTGGACGTCCCCGTGGTCGACGGAGCCGTGCACGCCTCGGCGGAGCTCGATCTCGCCAAGGCGGCGAGCATCGAGCGGCACGGCGGCTCCGGCTCCATCGGGCTCGGCTTCGTGCACGGCCTTGGGCTGCGCAGGGGGGCCGTCGCGAGCACGGTCGCGCACGACAACCACAACCTCCTCGTCGTCGGGATGACTGACGAGGACATGCTCTTCGCCGTCGGCCGCATCCGCGAGGCGGGCGGCGGGATGATCGCCGTGGCGGACCGCGAGGTGCTCTCCCTCCTCGCGCTTCCGATCGCCGGGCTCGTCTCCGACCGTCCGATCCCGGAGCTGGCGGAGCGCGCCCGGGAGCTCGAGCACGGCTACCGGGAGCTCGGCTCGACGCTCGAATCGCCCTACATGCTCGTCTCGTTTCTCTCCCTCGCGGTCATTCCCGCTCTCCGGCTCACGAACCGCGGCCTGGTCGACGGCGTCGAGTTCGCCCTCGTCCCGCCGGTCGCGGGATGAGCGGAGAGCCGCCCCTCGCCGCCCTGCGCGGGATCGTCAAGGAGTTCCCCGGTGTGCGTGCGAACGACCGTGTCGACTTCCAGCTTCCCCGCGGCGAGATCCACGCGCTCCTCGGCGAGAACGGCGCCGGGAAGACGACGCTCATGAACATCCTCGCCGGGCTCCTGCGGCCCGACGCGGGCTCAATCGAGCTGAGGGGCGAGCGGGCGGAGCTGCGCTCGCCGCGGCAGGCGATCGAGAGCGGAGTGGGGATGGTTCACCAGCACTTCCGCCTCGTCGATCGCTTCACGGTGGCCGAGAACGTGACGCTCGGCTGGCACGCGCCGAGGGCGCTGATCCGGCCGCGTGCGCTGGAGCGGGAGATCGCGCGGCTCTCACAGGCGTACGGCATGCGGGTCGAGCCTGACCGGCCCACGTGGCAGCTCTCGGTCGGCGAGCAGCAGCGCGTGGAGATCCTGAAGAACCTCTACCGGGGGGCGGACATCCTCGTCCTCGACGAGCCGACCGCCGTCCTCACGCCCCTCGAGGCCTCGGGCCTGTTCGAGAGCCTGCGCCGGATGGCCGGCGAGGGGCGCGGGATCGTCTTCATCAGTCACAAGCTGGACGAGGTCGTGGCCGTCGCCGACCGGATCACCGTGCTCCGCCGCGGCCGGAACGTCGGCACCGTCGAGAAGGGGCGGACGACGCACGCCGAGCTTGCGCGGATGATGATCGGCCAGGACCTGCCCCAGGCTGCCGCTCCCGCGGAACGGAAGCCGGGCGCCCCCGTCCTGCGCCTCGAGGGCGTGGAGGCCCGCGACGACCGAGGCGTCCCCGCGCTGCGCGGGATCGACCTGGAGGTGCGCGCGGGCGAGATCGTGGGACTCGCGGGCGTGGCCGGGAACGGGCAGCTCGCGCTCGCGGAGGTCGTGGTCGGGCTGCGCGCGCCGCGCGCCGGCCGCGTCCTCTTCGAGGCGACGGACGTCTCGCGCTGGAGCGTCGGGCGCCGCGTCGCAGCCGGGATCGGCTACTGCCCCGAGGACCGCCTGCGCTTCGGCGTGGCGCCCGCGCTCTCGGTGGCGGACAACCTGATCTCGAAGAGCTACCGACGCCGGCCGGTGGGCGGTCGGTTCCTCCTCGACCGCGGGCGGGGACGACGGGTCGCGGCGGAGCTCGCGCGCCGCTTCGACGTTCGCGCTGACCTCGACGCCCCCGTCGCCACGCTCTCCGGCGGAAACGTCCAGAAAGTCGTGCTCGCGCGCGAGATCTCCGCCGATCCCCGCCTCCTCATCGCCGCTCAGCCCACGCGGGGCCTCGACGTGGGGGCGGCGGAGGCGACGCGGCGCCTCCTCATCGAGCAGCGCGACGCCGGCCGCGCGGTGCTCGTCGTCAGCGAGGACCTGGACGAGTTGATCCGGATCTCCGACCGGATCGCCGTCATCTACGAGGGACGGATCATGGGCTCGTTCCCGGCGCACGAGGCCGACGAGGAAGAGCTCGGGCTCCTGATGGCCGGGCGGGCTGCATGAGGGCCGCGCGCCGGGCGCTTCGCTCCTTCTTCGTCCAGCTCGCCGCCGTCCTCGTCGGCATCGTCCTCTCGGCCCTCGTCGTCGCCCTGCTCGGCGAGTCGCCGGCCGACGCGGTGGAGGCGCTCCTCCGCGGCGCCTTCGGCAGCGACTTCGCCCTCACCCAGTCGCTCCTGAAAGCGGTTCCGCTCGCGCTCACCGGCCTCGCCGTCGCGATCCCGCTCCGGATGCGCCTGTGGAACATCGGTGCCGAGGGCCAGTTCCACGCCGGGGCGATCGGCGCGACCTGGGCCGCCCTGACCTTCCCCTCCTGGTCAGGCGAGGCGCTCCTCCCCGCGATGATCGTCGCGGGGATGCTCGCCGGCGCCGCCTGGGCCCTCCTCGCCGCGCTCCCCCGAGCGCTCTGGGGCGTGAACGAGATCATCACCACGCTCCTCTTGAACTACGTCGCGATCCTCGCGGTCGCCTACCTTGTCACGGGCCCCTGGCGGAGCAGGGAGAGCTTCAACTTCCCCGTCACTGACCTCTTCGGGCCGGGAGCAGTGCTCCCGCGTCTCTCCTCCACGAGCCTCGTCCACATCGGCGTCTTCTTCCCGCTCGTCGCCGCGCTCGTCCTGCTCGCGCTCCTGCACCGCTCCCGCTGGGGCTACGAGGTGCGCATGATCGGCGCGAGCCCCGACGCCGCCCGGCTGGCCG
>JACVSB010000175.1 GCA_014534155.1 Thermoleophilia bacterium | reverse complement strand
TGAAAGCCGAGGCCGAGCGTCTGCGCGCCGAGGGCGTGGAGGTCGGGGTCGTCGTGGAGCTCACGGGAGCGATCCGCCTGCTCGACGTCTTCGATCCCGACGGCAACCGGCTGCAGCTCACGCAGGACCTGTAGGCGCGGCTGGACGGGGGCGAACCCCGCCGGCCGCGCCGATTCCCCCGCCGGGGGGATGCACCGTCGCTCCTCGGGGGGATACCCGGGCGACCCGGAAGCCCCGAGACTGCGAGAGCAAGCAACGTAAGGAGAAAAACGATGACCCGTCTCAAGACCTGGCTCGTCTCCTACGGCGCTCTCGCTGCTCTGATTCTTGCGGCGGTCGCCGGGAAGAAGTGGGGCTAAGGCCCCGCGGTTAACAGGGAATGCGCGCCGGCGCCGCTCCGGCGCGCGCGTTCCTCGCCGCGAACGTCGCGCTCGGCTCGGCTGCCGTCGCGGTCGCGTCGATCGCGCGCGCGGACGTCTCGCTCGCCACGCTCGGTCTGCTCGCCGCCGCGGCGATCCTGACCGAGCTCGTCCAGATCCCGAGCGACACCAGCTCGCCCGCTCCGGGCGACGCGCATTCCTTCAGCTTCTCCACCTGCGTCCACGTAGCGGCGATCCTCCTCGCCGGCCCGTGGACGGGCGCGCTCGTGGCCGCGCTCGGCGTCCTCGTCGTGGACCGCCTGCGCGGCGCGGCGTGGCGCTTCGTGGCCTTCAACGCGAGCGTCTTCGCGCTGGCCACGCTCGCGGGCGGCTTCGCGTTCGAGGGCCTCGGCGGCACCCGCGCGAACCTCGTCCTCCCCGGTGACTTCACCGCCCTCCTCGGGCTGGCGGTCACCTACTACGTCGTGAACACCGTGCTCACCTGCGGCATGGTCGCCCTCGACGTCGGCTCGCCGTTTCGTCCGCTCGCGTGGGGGTCGTTCCTGGACGGGGCCTCGTCGTTCACGGCCGAGGCCGGCCTCGGGATCGTCCTCGCCGTGCTCGCGCGGACGCAGCCCTGGGCCCTCGTCGTGGTCGGCCCGCTCCTCTTCGCGGTCTACCGCTCGCACGAGCGGCTGGCCACGATCCGGCGCGCGACGACGCGGGCCCTCGAGACGTTCGCCACGGTCGTCGACCACCGGGACCCCTACACGTTCGAGCACTCGACCCGCGTCGCGGAGTACGCGCGCGGGCTCGCGCACGAGCTCGGCTTTCCCCTTTCCGACGTCGAGCGCCTCCGCTGGGCGGGGCGCCTGCACGACCTGGGCAAGATCGGCGTCGACGCCTCCGTCCTCTGCGCGCCGGGCAAGCTGGACGCCGAGGACTGGGAGGCGCTTCGCCGCCACCCCCGCCTCTCCGCGCACCTCCTGCGCCGCTTCCGTCTCGCCGCCGACGAGGCGCGGGCCGTCGAGTTCCACCACGAGCGCTACGACGGGCGCGGCTACTACGCCATGCCCGGCGCGGCCCTCCCGCTCGCCGCCCACTTCCTCGTCGTCGCCGACAGCTTCGACGCCATGACGAGCACGCGCTCCTACCGGGCGGCGCTCCCGCGCGAGGAGGCCCTCGCCGAGATCGAGCGCAACCTGGGCACCCAGTTCCATCCCCTCGTGGGCAAGGCCTTCGTGGCCTGGCAGCGCGGGCAGGACCCGCGCAGCGTGCTGACCGCCGAGGAGGCGCGCTCGCTCCGGCGCCTGTGGACGGATCCGGACCGGCGCGAGCGCGTGCGGCGCGGGATCCTCGAGAACCCCGACGCGGTCGTGATCGGCTCGATCACGCTCGCGCTCGCCGCGCACTCGCTCGGCGGCACGCGGGCCGGGCTCGCCGCGGTCGCGCTCGCGGTCTCTGCGTTCGGCGCCCGCGCCTCGATCCGGTCCCGCACGCGCGAGCTGACGCGCTCCCTGGCCGCCGCCCTCTCCAGCGAGGATCGGGCCGCCGCCGTCTCGGCGCTCGGCGCCCGCGTCTCCGCGGCAGGCCCCCTGACCTGGGCGGGCATCGTCGCCTGGAACCAGCAGGAGCTCGCGACCTCGGTCGAGGTCGGCTGGGCCGGCGGGCGGGAAGCGCCGCCAGACGAGCTCCTGGCGGGCTGGCTCGCGCGCGAGGTCGACCCGGACGCCGAGCTCGTGGTCACGAAGGAGCCGGGCGGCCGGGAGACGCTCGTCGCCGTTCCGCTGCGCGCCGAGCACCTGCTCACGGGCTACTTCGTCCTTCGCTTCGCCGGTCGGCTCCCCACGCGTCTTGCCGCTGCCCTGCGCGCTTCGGCGTCCGAGATCTCGACGGCCCTCGCCCGGCCGCGCGAGGTGACGACGCCGACGGCGCCGCGTCTCGTCGCCGTGCGCTGATGTTCGTCCTCGCGGGCGTCGCGATCGGTCTCTTCATGGCGCTCGCGCTCGGCGGGCGCCCGTCCCGCATCACGAGCTCCGTCCGCTTCCGCTACCCGTGGCTCGTCTTCTTCGTCCTCGCCCTGCAGGGGGCGACCTTCCTCGGTCCCGCAGCCCTGCGGGAGGGCAGCCGCGGCGACGTCCTCTACCTCCTGAGCCTCGCGCTCCTGCTCGTCTTCGCGGCCGAGAACCTGGAGGTGCGGTCGATCCTGCCCGTGTTCGCGGGGATGCTCTGCAACAGCATCGCCATCGCCGCCAACGGCGGCACGATGCCGGTCGCGCCCGGCGCGCTGAGGGAAGCGGGGATTGCGATCGACGCGGGCTCGAACATCGGCGTCGAGGCGCCTCACCTGCGCTTCCTGGGCGACATCTTTGCCCTCCCGGCGGGCTGGCCCGTCGCGAACGTCTTCTCCATCGGGGACATCCTGATCGTGGGCGGGACGGCGCTCTTCATCGTCCTCAAGTCGTTCGACTCCGAGCTCATCGGCGTTATCCGGCCGCAGCACATGCTCGCGCCGCTTCGCGTCTCCGGCTACCGGCGGCTGGCCCTGGCCACGCTCGTCTCGCGGATCGGCGACTGGCTTACCGTGGCGGCCCTCATCGGCTGGATCTACGAGCGGACGCAGTCCACGGGTCACGTGGCCGCGGTCATGCTCATCCGCCTCGCGCCGCCGATCGTGGGCGGCGGCGTCGCCGCCCTCGTCGTCGACCGCTTCGCGAAGGAACGCCTGCTCGCCTCGATCGAGGTCATGCGCGGCCTCGCCGTCCTGGTCGCCCTCTCCGGCGTCGCCTCCGGACGGCTCGTGGTCGTCTTCGCCGCCCTGGCCGCATCGGGTCTTCTCGCCGCCGTCTCCGCCGTGGGGGTTCCCTCCATCGTCCCGGAGCTCCTCGAGGAGAAGGACCTGGGCGCGGCGAACGCCGGGCTCGGCGTCTCGCAGGACGCCGCGCTTGCGCTCGGAGCGCTGACAGCAGGGATCACGCTCTCCTCCACGAACGTCGGGGTCGCGCTCGTCGCCGACGCGGCCACCTTCGCGCTCGCCGCCTGTCTCTACCTCGTCCTTTCCCCTCGAGGTCTCGCGGTTGCCCGAAGCGCGGAGCGGGAGGGCGAGCGGCTGGGGATCGTGACCGGCCTGCGCTACATCGCCCAGCGCCGGATCCTCGTCACCGTCCTCTTCACCTTCGCCGTCGCCACGCTCGCCACGGGGCTCGCGAACGCGACGCTCCCGTCCTTTCTGGCGGAGCTCGACCTCGGCGCCGGCGCGTACGGCTTCGCGCTCGCCGCCCTGGGAGCGGGCCTCGTCCTGGGGGAGGCGTTCACGGGGATCGTCAGGATCGGACAGCGCGGGACGCGCTGGATGCCCGTCGCCCTCGCGCTCATGGCGGTCGCCTTCGCCGCGCTCGCGAGCACGGGCCACGTGCTCACGGCCTTCTTCTTCCTCGGCGTGATCGGCTTCCTCGACGGGACGACGGACGTCCTCTTCGACACGATCGTGCAGCGCGAGACGGAGGGCCCCTTCCTAGGGCGCGTGTTCGGGCTCGGCTCGGCCTTCTTCACGACCACGATGATGTTCGCGGTCGCCTCGGCGCCTCTTCTGACGGCCGTCGCCGCGCCGGACCGCGTCCTCCTCCTCGCGGGCGGCTTCGCCCTCGTCGCCGCCCTCGTCGCCGGGTTCGGCCTGCGCTCCGGCCGTCGCCCGGTGCCGGCCGCCGCCGACCCTCCTGGCGCCGCGGTAGCCCGCTAGGATCGCTCTAGCCAGCGACAGGGGAGGCGCAATGGAGACGGACGTCGCCGTCCTCGGCGGTGGGCCGGGCGGCTACACCGCTGCCATCCGAGCCGCGCAGCTCGGCGCGAAGACCGTCTGCATCGAGAAGGAGGA
>JACVSB010000312.1 GCA_014534155.1 Thermoleophilia bacterium | reverse complement strand
GTGTTGCAGGCGGGGACTCGTGCAACGCACGCTCCTGCCTTCGACGTGACCCTTGTATCCCAACTCGGCCCGCGGGTAGAGGCCCCACGCTCGCCCGGTGGGCGAAAGCTCCTGCCAGCCGTTCCCCTCGCGGTCGAACGCGAGCGGGTGAAAGTCGACCTGCCCGCCGTCCTCGTGCGTCATGACGAGCCGCGCCGGAAGCCCTGGCGTCGCCGTTTCGTCCTCCCTGTATCCCAGCGCGCGGAGCGCGCCCACCGCGCTCGCGAGTGCCGAGCGGTCGAGCACGAGATCCAGGTCGCCGTGGTCGCACGTCTGCTCGCCGGCGAGCGCATCGACGGCCCATCCTCCGTCGACGTGGACGTCGACGTCGGCCGCTGCGAGGGCGTCGAGGACCCGCGTGACGTCGGCCGCGGTCATCGTGGGCGCTCCGCCGGCACTCGCGGATGCATGCTCTGCTAGCGCGGCGGCGCCGTCTCCGCCTCGCGCTCGCGCTCGCCGACCTCGTCCCCTCCCCCGCGGGTGACGCGCTCGGGCGTCCCGACCGGCCCCAGGTCATCCTCGCCGGGAACGCGCCCGGAGCGCAGGTAGGAGGCGGACTGGGAGGCAACGGCAACGGTCGGAACGGCCAGGATCGCTCCCGGGAGACCCCAGATAACCGCCCCCGAGGTGACCGCGAGGATGACAGCGACGGGGTGGATGCGGACTGCGCGCCCCACGATCACCGGCTGCAGCAGGTTGCCCTCGATCTGCTGCACGAGGGTCGCCGCTCCAACCACGAGGAGGGCGTCCACGAACCCGTTCGAGACGAGCGCGATCAGGGCGGCGGCTCCGCCCGCGACGAAGGCGCCGACGACCGGGAAGAAGCCCCCGACGAAGGTGAGGATCGCGAGCGGGAGAACGAGCGGGACGCCGATCAGCCAGAGGGCCAGGCCGATGAAGACGGCGTCCACGAGCGCGACGATCGCCTGGCCGCCCAGGTAGCCGCCCATGGTGCGCCAGGCGATCCGGCCGAGCTGGTCGACGTCGGAGCGCGCCTCGGGCGGGAAGAGGCGGACCGCCCAGGGCCACATGCGGTCTCCGTCCTTGAGGATGAAGAAGAGGAGGAAGAGGGCGAGGACGGCTCCCGCGACGATCTCCAGCACGAGGTAGGCGCCGCCGAGGACGCCGCCCGCGATCGTGTCAGCGCGCCCCCGCACCTCGTCGATAGCCCGCTCGCGGTAGCGGGTGAGGTCGGTGGGCGAGAGGTCGAGCGGACCCTTAGCGAGCCAGTCCGTCACCTCCTCGATCCCGCTCTCGACGCCGGTGCCCACGTTGCCGAAGTCCTGGCTCGCCGTGGGCGCGATCGCGGCGACGACGCCCGCGAAGAGGACGAGCGAGCCGACCAGGACGACCGCCGCCGCTGCCGCGGGCGGGAAGGCGCGGCGGCGGAGCCAGCTCGCGGGCACCGAGAGGACGGACGCGAGGAGGAGCGCGAAGGCGAAGGGGAGGATGACCACGCGCAGGCGGGCGAGGGCCCAGGCGATCACCCAGGCGGCGGCGACGACGACGATGAAGCGCCAGGCGATCGCCGAGGCGAGGCGCAGCTGGTTCGGAACGGCGTCCTCGGCGCGGACAGCCGCTCGCTCCACTCGCCGGCGTGCTGGCTCCACGTCCGTATCTTCGCCGAGGCCGGCACCGTAGCGTCGGGATCGCCGCCAGCGGGTATCGGCCAGCGCGTGGCGGTTCAGCGCGACATCTGGGAGCGCTCGGGGGTCC